>JAITBO010000413.1 GCA_031283505.1 Treponema sp.
ACTGCCGTAAATACCTGAACGCCTTCCGCAAAGGGCTTATCGGGCCGAAAAAAACAAATTAGGAGGAAAAGCGATGAGTACGGTTGAGGAGCTGCAAAAAGAGCGTATCCAGATACGGGAGGATTTGCTGGCAGGCAAAAAACCAAAAAGAGTGCTTATTTTTGCCGATTTTCCCGTGGAGGCCGCGTGCGGGCTTGCGGGGGTGTCTCTGCTTGACGCCCATTACAATCTGGCCTTGATGGAAAAGGCCTTTGACAAAACCTGCGAAACCTTTTATTCGGATGCTTTGCCGCTTACCAACCTGCGTTACCCCGATGTCTATCAGCTGTTGGGGGCAAAAAATTTCATCCTCGGCTCCGGCGGAGTGATGCAGCATCCGGAAATCGAAACAATGTATGCGGAAGATTATGACGAATTTATTGACGCTCCCTATAAAACAATACTGGAAAAATTTCTGCCCCGGGTCTGTGTGGCGCTGGATACGGATCCGATAAACAAGAGCCTTGTTTTGGCAAGGGCCCTGAATGCCTATAGAAATGTCGCCGGGACGATCTGGGGCATTTACGGGAAGCTCACCGGGAAGTACGGCTACGGGCCCGGTCTGGTTACCAACCAGATGATCGAAGCGCCCTTTGATTTCCTGGCGGATCAGCTCAGGGGGTTCAAGGCTATAACCATGGACATACGCCGCTGCCCGGGCAAGGTGAAGGCCGCGGTGGAGGCGATCACCCCTCTGATGATCAGAATGGCAAAACCGGCGAAGATGCGGCCCGGTCTCATCACCTTTATTCCCCTGCACCTGGCGCCGTATATCAATCAGAAGGCCTTTGACGAGCTTTACTGGCCCACCTTTGAAAAGACCATTGTTGAATTGGACAAAATCGGCATAGCGTGTTCGCTCTTTGTTGAACAGGACTGGACCAGGTACTGCGAATACCTGGAGAGGCTTCCTAAAACGACGATTATGTATATGGAGAACGGCGATCCCAAGCGTTTTACCGAAACCGTGGGCAGGGACCATACTTTCGGCGGCTTCTACGATCCGACCATCACCCTGGTGAGGAGCAAAGAAGCATGTATCGATGCGGCAAAGCGTCTCCTGGATACCTGTATGAAGACCGGACATTTCTTCTTCCGGTTTGACAAGGGTGTCATGGACATCAAAAGCGTCGACGTGCCGAAGCTGCAGGCTGTTCTGGAATGGGTGCGTGATAATGGCAATTATTAAGCGCCGTACTTGGGGAGTAAGCCCTTGTGCCGCCGCCGCCGGATATAGCGGGGGTAGGGCATCGACAACGCCATATAAAGCGCCTAGTCCGCTCCCCGGTTCAAAAAGCGTAATTCCCGCCGCCCAGAGACTTATTTCTATCACTCAGAGACTTATTTCTGCCACTCAGAGACTTATTTCTATCGCCCAGAGACTTATTTCTATCGCCCAGATAAGTCTCTGTGTTCCTCAGAGACTTATCTCTGCCGCTCAGAGACTTATTTCTATCGCCCAGAGATGTCTCTGTGTTCCTCAGATACATATTTCCGCCGCGGAAAATAGGATTTCCGGGGCGGGAAATTCCCCCGCCGGCCTGAAAATTTTCCTGTTTTTGCCGGAAAATACCCGGGGAGGCCGGGGCCGGCACGTTTCACCGGTATTCGGCGCGCTCGCCGTGGGCGCGGCATAATTATTAAATAGAGGAGGAAGACGATGAGTAAAAACTATATCCCCGGAGCGGACGCGGCTTTTGACCGGTGGTTCAGTTTTATGTACCAGTACGTGTCCCAAAAATGCGCGGGGCAGCAGCCGGCATGGACCCACATTCCCCCGGCGGCTCTCTCGAAGCTGGGGGAAGTTCACGCCGCGTGGAAAGATGCTTACGGCGCCACTATCGGCCCCCATACCCCGGTGGAAACCGAGGCCAAGAACGAGGCGAAAAAGGCGGCGGAGGGGGCCGCCAGGCCGTTTGTGAACCAGTACCTGCGCTACCCGCCGGTAACCAATGAGGACCGGACGGCCATGGAGATTCCGATCCGCGATACAACCCACACGCCCGTGCCGAGGCCTGATATGCAGGCGGAGGCGGACGTGGCCTATCCGGGCGTACACCGTATCGAGCTAACCAACATCCGCACCGTGGGATCGGGGAAGGACGATTCGAGGAGCGAGTTTGGGGTGCGTATCTTCTGGGGTATCCTGGGCCCGGCAACGGAGCACGACAAGTTCCGCATCTCCGCCCCGCCCCTGACGGGCGATGATCTGCCCCATTCGACGTTTACCCACCGGAAGCACTATACCTTCAATTTTGAGGGCGATAGCGGCAAAACCGTGTACTTCTGCCTGCGTTATGAGAACTCCAAGGGCGGGGAAGACGGGGAAGGCCCCTTCGGGCCGATTTTCGTGGCGGTAATCCCGTGAGTAAACGCGATACAGATGCCGCGGCAACTACGGCATCTCAGGAGTTTCGGCAGAGCCGGAATTTCTTAATTTTTTTATAGGAGGCTATAAAATGGCTGAAAATGAATCTGCACAGGTAAAAGGACCAAAGCCAATTACCAGGGTAACCAGGTTCTGGTACGGGTTTGGGGACTGCTGGTTTACCATCATGTCCAATGTGGAAACCTTCTTCTGGAACTTCTTTATGACGAATGTTGCGATGTTCGCCACGGAGATTGTCACTACCATTTCGCTGATTGCAAGCCTTACGGACGCATTCCTGTCGTGGATCTACGGTGGCGTTGTTAACGCCGTCAAACCGGGAAAATTTGGCCGTTACCGGACCTGGCTGGTCATGGTTCCCTGGGTTGTTCCTTTCTTATACGCTTTCCAGTTTTTGAAGATCGGCGAAGGTGTGGTTTCCTATGCAGTGGTAATCCTGGGGGCTATCGTAAGTCACATCGTGTGGAATCTGCCCTATGCGGCGAATGCCACCCTGGTCAGCGTTGCGGGGGGTACACCGGAAGGCCGGGCCGCCCTTGCATCGTCCCGGGCTACCTGGAATCAGCTGGCCGGCGTGTTTTTCTCGTACCTCGGCCTTCCCCTGGCAACGGTCCTGGGCGGCATCGTTGGCGAAGTGAACCGCTTCGGCGCCCTTGCCTTCCTGCTCGGTGTGGTAATGGTAGTGGGGTATTGGGTGAATTTTCAGTCTACCAAAGGTTATGAGGAGATTGAAACCCCCGAATCCTTGGCACAAAAAAAGAGCAAGACCAAGGCTTCCGTTAAGGATATGTTTAAGGCCCTGTTCCAGAATCCCCATCTCTGCTTCCTTATCCTCGGGGACTTTCCCAAGTGGATCATCAAGTTTGTTCCTGCCGCCGCGGCGATCTATTATTTCCGGTATGCGGCTCAGAACCAGGGGCTCATGGTCGGCTATGTGCTGATCTCCAACATCTGCGCTGCGGTAGGCGCCTTTATTGCGGCGTTCCTAGCCAGGAAGCTTACCGCCCGGTGGACGGTAATCATTACCTATGCGGTTATGGCGGTTTCGACTTTTATCGCTTATTTCTCTTATCGCAATCCGACAGTGGTTATTTTCTTTATGTCCGTTGTTCAGCTTGGCTACGGTATCTGCTATGCCTGTTGTTCGGCCCTCTATGCGGATACTGCGGTATATGCCCAGTGGAAATCCGGCGTTGACTCCCGGGGATGGATCATGGGTCTCCAGACCTTCCCCCTGAAATTCGCCGTGGTTGGCCGGGCGCTGATTCTCAATATCAGCCTTATGCTGGTCGGCTTTGACGCCAAAGTCGATCCTGCCCAGGCTACCGACGCTCTCAAGAAAGGTGCCACCGCCGCCTTTGCGCTTATTCCGGGCATCATCCTCTGCCTGGGCATCGTTATCCTGCTTTTCGGCTACCGGCTGACCAGAGAAAAGGTCGTCCAGTACCAGGCTGAAATTGACGCCAAAAAAGCCACCGGTTAAGCGAAAAATGCCGAAAGACGGGAAGGTTTACCCCGCCTTTCGACGCCGTGTGTAGAGAAAAGGTATGAAAAAGAGAATGTGTGTTTGTTTTAAGGAGAATATCTGATGAGTACAGTTGAGGAGTTAATTAAAGAACGGACCCAGGTGCGTAACGATCTCCTGTCCGGGAAAAAGCCGAAACGGGTGTTCTGTAACCCCAACTTCACTATGGAAGCGGCCTGCGATTACGCGGGAATAAACCTTATGGAAGCCCATTACAGCATGGAGCTTACCGAAAAGGCTTATGACAAAACCTGCGCCGATTTTGTCGCGGACTGTATGCCCGCCCGGAACATCCGCTTCGCAACCATTTATCAGCTTTTGGGGGCCCGGAACTGGATTACCGGTTCCAACGGAACTATCCAGCACCCGGAAATTGAAACGATGAAGGCCGAGGACTACGACGAATTTATCGCCGCGCCGGTTAAGACCATCATGGAAAAATTCCTGCCCAGGGTTTGCGCCGCCTTGGACAAGGATCCGGTAAGCAATACCCTTAATCTTGCAACGGCCTACGGCGCGTACAAGAACATTACCGCCGCCCAAGGCGCCGTCTACGCCAGGATGACCGCGAAATACGGCTACGTCCCCGGCATGATCACCAATCAGCCCATAGAAGCGCCCTTCGACTTTCTGGCGGATCAGCTCCGGGGGTTTAAGGCCATAACCATGGATATACGCCGCTGCCCGGACAAGGTGAAGGCCGCGGTGGAAGCCATTACCCCGCTGATGATAAAGATGGCTACTCCTCCGGTACTACGGCCTGGCCTGCTCACCTTTATTCCCCTGCACTTGGCGCCGTTTATCAATATGAAGGCTTTTGAGGAGCTCTACTGGCCGACCTTTGAAAAGACCATTGTAGACCTGGACAAGCTGGGTATCGGCTGTTCCCTTTTTGTTGAGCAGGACTGGACTAGGTACTGCGAATATCTTGAACGGCTGCCTAAATCAACGGTCATGTTTATGGAAAGCGGCGATCCCAAGCGCTTTACCGAAACCGTGGGCAAGGACCATGTGTTCGGCGGTTTCTACGATCCGACCATTACCTTGAGCAGAAGCAAAGAGGAGTGTATTGACGAGGCGAAAAAATTGCTTGACACCTGCATGAAGAGCGATCATTTCTACTTTACTTTTGACAAGAGCGTCATAGACATGAAGAGTGTGAATGTTCCCAAACTTCAGGCAGTGTGTGAATGGATATACGAGAATGGCAAATATTAGGAGGTTTAAAAGATGATTGATACGGCCAAACTTAAGCAAACAGTCGGCGAATTGGATGAAGATTCGGTAAACAACATGCTGGATCAGTTCCTTGCTTCCAACCCTTCAGGAGACGAGGCAAGGCAAGTGGTGGAAGCCTGCCAACAGGGCATGGAGATTGTTGGCGCGAATTTTGAAAAGGGTGAATACTTTGTGGGCGATCTCATATTCGCGGGAGAGCTTCTTACCGCGTCTATCGAGAAACTCAAGCCTCTTCTGGGGAGCGGCGGAACCGACACCAGGGGGGTTATCGTGCTCGGCACGGTGGAAGGGGACATCCACGACATCGGGAAGAACATTTTCAAGGGCATGGCGGAAGCGGCCGGGTTTAAGGTGGTGGACATCGGTATCGACCAGGCCCCGACCGCTTTTGTAAAGGCGGTAGAAGAAAACAAGCCGGAGATCGTCGGGCTTTCGGGGGTACTCACGCTCTCAATCGATTCGATGAAGCGCACCATTGATGCGTTAAAAGAGGCCGGATTGCGTGATTCGCTCAAGGTAACGATAGGTGGTAATGCGGTTAACCCCGAGGCCTGCACCTTTGTAGGCGCCGATTATTGGAGCAAGAACGCCGCCGAAGCGGTAAAGACTTGCGGTACCTGGGTGTAAACAGGATAACATATAACGGAGGTTATAATGGCAGACAAATACATTTTTTCGTTTGATGAGTTTTTAAAGGAGCATCCGGAGATAGATCCTTCCTGGAGGCCCTTTGTCGAACCGGTTATTCAGAGTTCCGAGGATCAGCTTTTCAATTTCATTATGAGTTATATCTTCATGTAGGGATTCCGGGGCTGTCCGGAAAGTATTACCCTGGACAGCCCTATGTTTTATCGGGTGACAAAAGATGCGGTGTCTGAAGATTTGTTTTCCGATTAGCCGGTGTGAATTTGCGTTATGAAAGGTGGCTGTGCTATGTCCGATCATGAGTATGAAGTAGAGATGCGGAACATTAGCAAGAGCTTTGAAGGCGTCAAAGCCTTGCAGAAGGTGAACCTGTCCGTAAAACCCGGCGAAATTCATGCCCTGGTCGGAGAAAACGGCGCGGGAATATCGACGCGGATCCGGATACGGGCCGGGGCGCTTCAGGCGGATTCAGGAGAGATTTTCCTTAAAGGGAAAAAGGCGGAGATCAAGAACTCAAAAGACGGCATTGAAAACAGTATTTCTGTCATTTACCAGGAATTTGCGCTGGTTCCGCATCTTTCCGTTGCCGAAAATATTTTCATCGACGAATTTGATACAAAATATATCAGGATAAACTGGAAGGATCTTTGGCGGCGGGCCCGTGAATCCCTTACGGCTATTGGCTTTGGGGATATCAATGTCAAGTCTCCGGTTATGGATCTGCCTATCGCCTACCAGCAGGTTGTGGAGATCTGTAAAGCCCTTAATCGAAATGCTTCTATCCTTGTCCTGGACGAACCCACGGCGGTCTTGACCTTGCGGGAGGTGGATCAGCTCTTTATCCTGCTGAAAAACCTCAGCGAGCGGGGGGTCACCATCATTTACATTTCTCACCGGCTGGAAGAAATATTCCGCATTACCAACCGCATCACGGTCCTGAAAGACGGACATTATGTTGCCACGGTTAATACTACGGACATCGAGCCTAAGGCCCTGGTAAATATGATGATTGGACGCAATCTGAACAGTTTTTTTCCGGAACGGGAGACGAGTCATATCGGCAACATCATTCTGCGGGTGGAAAACATCAGGGCGGGCAAAGCCGTCAAGGACGTCTCTTTTTCAGTGCGGGAAGGGGAAGTTACGGGTCTTTCAGGGCTTGTGGGAGCGGGCCGGACCGAGGCGGTCCGGGCTATTTTGGGCATTGACAAGCTTGAGGGCGGCCGGATTTTTTACCAGAACGAGGAAATCAGGCTCAAGTCTGTGGAAGATGCCTTCGCCCGGGGTATCGGTTTTTTACCCGAGGACCGCAAAAATCAGGGAGTGCTGTTGCGGATGTCCATCAAACATAACATCACCCTTTCCTGTATTAAACGCTTTACTACCCTTTTCGGCTGGTTGTTATCACTTAAGGAAACGATCTTTGCCGAAGAGATGCGGAGTAAATTGGACATTAAGACCGCAAATTTAAACAACAATGTAGACAGCCTTTCCGGGGGCAACCAGCAAAAAGTGGCGATTGCGCGGATCCTCGCCTCCAACAGCAGGATGCTTATTTTGGATGAGCCTACCCGGGGGGTGGATGTGGGCGCCAAAATGGAAATATTCAAGCTCATCAATGAATTGGTTGCCCAGAATTATGCGATACTGATAATTTCTTCCGAAATGGAAGAAATTATCGGCATGTGTGACAGAACTGTGGTTATTAAAGACGGGAAAAGCGTCGGAGAACTGCAAAAGAATGAATTAACCGAAGAAAATATCATACACTACGCAATGGGGGTATAAATACCATGCCGGAACAAAAGGAACAAATCTCAACTGTATCTTCAGGTTATGTGTTTAACAGGAAATCAATAATCAAACTTGCCTTCAAATACAACGCGGTTTTGCTGCTGATTATTCTTGTTATCGCGGCCAGTTTTATCTCACCCTATTTCCTGTCCTCCATGAACATCTCCAACATATTCCGGCAGCAATCCACCTATATGCTCATAGCCTTGGGTATGCTTATGGTTATGCTGACCGGCGGAATCGATCTGTCGGTGAGTCCCCAGACCGCCTTGAGCAGCGTTATGGTTGCGTATGCCCTGCAGCGATGGGGCTTTCAGGAACATCCCTGGGGTCTTGGGGTGTCAATCTTCATCGGCATTGCAGCCTGTTTTGTCATCGGCTGCCTTAACGGATTTATGGTGGCAAGGCTGAATATGCCCGCCTTTATTGTAACCCTGGCTACCATGTACGGGGTCAGGGGGCTTGCCTTTATGATCACCAATGCCAATACAATTCTGCTGAATCAGTCAAACCCCCTGAACAAGGCCTTAAACGCCTTTGCGGCGGATTTGGATCCTCTGCTGCATATTCCCTATCCGGTCTACCTTGCCGTAGTAGTAGTGGTGATTTTCGGCCTGGTTATGTATCATACCTCTTTCGGACGCCTGCTTACCGCCACGGGCAGTAATGAAACCGCAGTTCAGTTGGCGGGCATTAATTCCCGAAAGTACAAATTCTGGGCCTATGCCCTCTGCGGCACTCTCTGTGGTATTGCCGGAGTCATCGTTACCGCCCGCAGCGGCAGCGCCACCGCCCTTACTTCGTCGGGGGATTACGATATGACCACCATTGCCGGCGTTGTCATAGGCGGAGCCAGTCTCCGGGGCGGGGAAGGTACCGTAATCATGACGGTAATCGGGGTTTTCGTCCTTGCAATCATCAGTAACATTATGAACCTTGTCAGCCTTGCGGTTTACCCCCAAATGATAGTCAAGGCCATAATCATCATCCTCGCTGTTCTTCTTAAGAGTGCAAGTTCCAAAGCTGCCAGCTGATTGGGTATCAACAAAAGGGCTTACCCGGAAACCGGTGGGCCCTTCGGATCGTTAGCTCTAAGTATGGAATTTTTTCACCCTTGGAGTTAATAGAATTATATACCATAGATTTGAGTTTATCAGCTAAAGAATTACCTAATTCTTTAGCAGGCAAACAATTATAATCGGTAATTCCAGATCTTTTACGAAGGTCTGGGAATAATTTTGTATTCAGGAGGAAGAGATGAGAACGAGAAAATGTCTGCTGTCAGGAGCTTCGGTATTATTGGCGCTGGCGATGTTGTCCGGCTGCGGGGGATCATCCGGAAAACAGGTTGCCCCAAGTCAGCCGGCCGCTGCTGCCCTTAGTGAATCCGATCAGACCAAGTCAGCCTATGATCAGATCATGGCGATTTTGGCTGATCCGGCGGGGGATGTTCTGCCCCTTTCTGGCGTGCAGCCGATTTTCCAGGAAAGCCGCGCTGGTGTCTATAAGGGCCTGGACAAGATTAAACCTAAAGACAAGGTAGTCATCGGCTGGGCCGCAGCAAGTATGGGTAGTTCTTTTTTTGAGGGTTTGATGCGGTCAGCAAAGCAGCAGGCGGCGAAGTACGGTTATGAGCTGCGGGATGTTAACGCAGATTTCAACCTTGCGACCCAGCAGCAGCAGGTTGACGCCTTTATAACCCAGCGAGTGGATGTTCTGGTAATGAACGCGGTAGATCTTCATTCCAGCACCCAGGACATCAGAAAAGCGGTTAACGCGGGAATTCCCGTCTTTGTCACCGGACCAACCGCGGCAAAAGCTGAATACCAGATTATTACCGCGGTAATTTCCGGCAGTAACGAATCAGGCTTCCAGGTTGGACAATACGTGGCGGAACAGCTCTATAAGCCGGGGAACGTACTTAAGGTTGGTATGACTATCTCCAAATTGCCCGATGCCGATTCCAACAGCCGGCCTGCCGGTTTTATCGCGGGCTTCCTCTCCAAGAAACGGGAAAAAGACGGTAATCCTTATCCTTCAAAATACGATGCCATTCTTGCCGGCTATAATGCGTGGAAACAGTATAAGGCGAATTTCAAGCACGACTTGTCCGGTGAAGGACTCAACTTTGTCGCCCTTGGAGTTGGCGATAGTACTGCCGCGGAAGCCGGCCAGCGGGCTTCCGCCGAAATTCTCACAGCTCACCCGGATATGGATCTTATTGTGGTCGAGATGGACTCCCAGGCTATTGGCGTTATCCAAGAAGTCAAACAGCACAACCTGGTGCCCGGTAAGGACATTAAAATTGTCACTTGTGCCGACGGTACCCGGGAATCGCTGGAGTACATCAAGTCCGGAGAACTTATGGCTACGGCCACCAACATTCCCTACTATAATTCTCAGGGTATTATCGATATTATCCACAGGATATATTCGGAGGGATTTGATGCAAACAATATGCCTGCCACTTCCTTTACCCCCACCGAGGTTATCTCCATCGAAAATGTGGATAAATACTACGATCCTAATGAACCTTTTGCGAAACTCGTCAATCCGTGGAGCCCTATCACTATTGATGAATACAATACAATCCATGCTAATGATTAGGGCATGGATTGTGTAAGCAATTCCCATAAAATGCAATGCATTTTATGGGAATGCCAGGTATGAATACGCGAAAATATGGTTTCGTATAATAGAGAGGAGCAATAACTATGGATCCGAAAATTAAACGATTTTCCATGGACTATTTCAGTCTTAAAGGTAAAGTCGCCATTGTTACCGGTGGTAATACGAACCTGGGCATATCCTATTCACTAGCCTTTGCAAAGGCAGGCGCCGATCTTTTTATCCCCCATTTTATTGATGATGTTTCCGAAATCCGGCATGCTGTTGAGGAAGAGGGCCGGCGGGTAGTGTTTTTGCAGGGCGACTTAACGGATAAAAATTATCGGAAAGCAGTGGTAGATACCTGCCTGAAGGAATATGGCAAAATCGATATTCTAGTGAATAACGCCGGTCTGGGGGTTTTTGCCGATTTTGCGGAGCACCCCGATGAAGCCTATGAAAAGGTAATTAATGTAAATCTCAATGTGGTGTATTACCTGGGTCATGAGGTGGGGAAGATTATGATGAAGCAGGGTTACGGTAAGATCATCAACATCGGTTCTGCCTTGTCTTATACGGCGGACGGGAACTGTCCCCCCTATGTGATCAGCAAACACGGTGTTATCGGCATTACCCGGGATTTTGCCAATGAAATGGGGAAATACAATGTACAGACCAACGCCATTTGTCCGGGCTTTTTTGCCACCGAGGTAAACAAGGCGGTGCAGGACAATAAATCCCTCTATGAGAAAATTTCGAGCCGCCTTCCCGGCGGCAAATGGGGCGATCTAGACGCCCTCATGGGAACCGCTGTTTTTCTTGCCAGCAAGGCTTCGGATTATATCAACGGATGGAATATCAGTGTGGATGGAGGTTTTACTACAGTATTGTAAGATACTTTTTTCGAGGATTTTTGTATATTGTGCATTTTTTTATATGTTGTGTATTTATTGTAAAGACCTGCGGCGTCCGGCGTAACCGGATAACGCATACCATAATCTGAAAGAAGAAATCATGGAGAGAAAGTCCGTCTTTGGTATTAGTATTGCTGTCTTTGTGCTGATCCTTTCTTAGTTCCGCTGATCCCATGTTTGTCTGCGATCTCACCGGTCCCGAAGATTTTACCGAAATGCGCTATCAGCATCGGGAAGGGTTCCGCGCCGCCCTGCGGGTAATTCCCGAAATGATGAAAAAATTTGAAAGCGCCTTTGGCAGAAAATTGAGCATAATCGAAGAATACCGGACTGCCGATGCCGATGCGGTACTCGTCGCTCTGGGTTCCATGTGCGGAACGGCCAAGCAGGTAGTCAATGATATGCGCGCCCGGGGAAAGAAAGTGGGACTCCTTAAAATTACCGTCTTCCGCCCCTTCCCTGATGAACTCATCAAGCAGGCCCTTGCCGGCCGGCCGGCTGTCGGTGTTTTTGATCGAAGCGCGAGGCTTGGCAGCAGGGGCGGACCCCTTTGGAACGAGGCGCGCTCGGTTATGCAGACAAGCCAGGCGGAAGTAGTTCCCTTCATCGGCGGCCTTGGCGGACGGGATGTGCCGCCCGCCACCATTGAAAAAGCCTTTAACCAACTCCTTGAAATCGCCGGGGGCGGAAAACCCAACGGAGAAAGCTGGATCGATGTAAAGGCCAATCCTATGGAAATTCGGGAGGTATTGCTCAATGTATAAGATAAGCCATAAATCGAAAGGGTTGGTATCCCACGGGGTCAGCGCCTGCGCAGGCTGCGGCCTTGAGCTGATAATGCGGAATGTAATGGACGTGGTCGGGGAGGATACCATAATTATCATACCCCCCGGCTGCTCGGCGCTGTTTTCCGGGTTCTGTAACGAAACAAACCTGAAAATCGCCGGCATACAGATGAATCTTGAAAATTCCGCCGCCTGTGCCGCGGGCATCAGGGCGGGGCTGAAGATACAGGGGAACGATCACACCACCGTTCTGGTTTTTGCCGGAGACGGCGCCACGGTGGATATTGGAATCCAGTCCCTTTCGGGGGCTATGGAACGGAACGACAGGATACTCTACATTTGTTACGACAACGAAGCCTATATGAATACAGGCATCCAGTCTTCAAGCGCTACGCCTTTGGGCGCCAGTACCACCACGACTCCGGCAGGGAAAAACGTGTCCCGGAAAAACCTTATCGGTATAGCCATGGCGCATAATGTTCCGTACGCGGCAACCGCTTCCCTGCAGAACCTTGTTGATTTGCGGAAGAAGGTAAAGAAGGCTCAGGAAACCGACGGCACTTCGGTGCTCCATATCCATACGCCTTGTCCTACCGGATGGTTTTACGATCCGAAATATACTATCAAAATTGCCAGAATGGCGGTTAATACGAGAAGCTGGATTCTGTATGAGTGGGAAAACGGAAAGGTAACCATAAATTACCAGCCCAAGGAACTGGAACCCATAGAGGAATACATCAGGATTCAGGGAAGGTTTAAGCATCTCAAGAACGAACAAATTGAGATCATAAGAGAAGAGATAAAATCGCGATATGAGGAATTTCTCCAGAAAAACGCATGAGGAAAGCCCACAAGGGTGATTGCCGGCGTTAGGAGCCGCACAACAGGCTGCCGGTTGGGCTGCCGATCATTTTGAAGCGAGGATGTATGGAACGGATACTGGTTATGAATCTGGGGTCGACTTCTACAAAACTGGCAGTCTATGAGAGCGCCGCCGAGGTTTTGGCGAAAACGATTAAGTACAGCGCCGAGGCCCTGGCGCCTTTTAAGGAACCCTGGGATCAGGTTGATCTTAGGCGAAATGATGTCCTGTCTCAAGGAAGCGGGGATCAAACTTGAGGACCTGAATTTGGTGACCAGCCGGGGCGGTAATTTTCACCCGGTGCCCGGGGGTATCTATATAATAAACGAAGACATTATCGCCGATATGCGTACCGGAAGGTGGGGAGTACATCCCACCGGTGTGGGGGTGCTTATCAGCTTTCTTCTGGGCAGAGAACTGGGAATACCCGCCATTACTATGGATCCCCCCATTACCGATGAATTCGAGGATATCGCCCGCTATTCGGGCATAAAGGAAATTGAGCGCATCAGCAGTTTCCATGCGCTGAGCCTCAAATCTACCGCCCGAAAGATCGCCCGGGAGCAGTTTCACAAGCCTGTTGAGGAACTGAATCTGATCCTGGTACACATGGGCGGCGGCATTTCCATCTGCGCCCAGAGAAACGGCCGGGTGATTGACGGAAACAATTCACTTGACGGGGACGGGCCTTTTTCCCCGGAACGGGCGGGGGCTCTGCCTATGGGGGTCTTGTGCATCTCTGTTTTTCCGGCAAATACACCGAAAAGGAGATGCTGAAAAAACTACGGGGCGCCGACGGCTGGATATCGTACCTGGGTACTAACGACGGCCTTGAGATAGAACGGCGCGTCGAAGCGGGCGATAGAGAAGCCGAAAATGTATACGATGCCGTGATCTATCAGATATGCAAGGAAATCGGCGCCATGGCCGCGGTTTTGTACGGCGAGGTTGACGCAATCGCCCTTACCGGCAGTCTTGCCTACGCGGATTATATCGTAGAGCAGATCAAAAAGCGGACTTCCTTTATCGCTCCGCTTATAAGCGATCCCGGCGAAAACGAAATGAGGGCGCTTCATGAAGGTTCGCTGAGGTTCCTCCGCGGAGAAGAAGCTCCAAAACCTTATG
>JAITBO010000240.1 GCA_031283505.1 Treponema sp.
GGAAAATTTCATCGAAACCGAGGAGGTTCCGGAGGAGCAGGTCATCGTTCCCCAGGCAAGCCCGCCGCCCCTCCCGGCGGCAGCGGCAACGGGAGAAGTATACCTGCAGCCCCACCAGATTTCGGTTCCCCCGAGGATCAACGATGCGGATATCCTCAAGGCCCTGAGGCATCCCCCCCTTGCCCAGCGAGCGGGGATAGAGGGAACCGTCATCCTGGAACTTTTTATCGACCGGGAAGGGGCTATACAACGGATAAGGGTACTGAAGGAAGACCCTCCCGGCAGGGGCTTCGCCGAGGCCGCCCTGCGGGCCTTCGAGGGACTGCGCTATACTCCCGCCCAGGCCAATGGCCAGAATGTCTCGGTTCGCTACCGCTACCCGGTAACGTTCAAACTGCGGTAGGGAAGCTTACCCCAACAGGTAGACACAAAGACAAGCGGGAAATACAACAGAAGGGGAAATGAACCTTACCCCATTGGGTAGACACCATTAAGTAGCTTGTCTTGAGTCAAATACATTAGGAGCAGCATGGTCAAGTACCGAAGCATACGAAAAGATTGAGAGGAAACACCTGTTGTTACGGACGTGGTATTCCTGATTAGTACGAAAAGGCGTTCGATTTTCCCATGGTATGCACAATATCGTTGTCGCTCTTGTTATTAGCTTTTGGTTCTTTCAAAAGATTATTTAGCAAACAACATCTTTCACCCTCTACCGAAAGGCATCGGCTGTTACTCTATTTTCTCGTATCCGTCAATTTCAACCACTGCCTGAAAATATTTTACGGGGCGAGGTTCCAGGGGAGCAGTTGCGCCCAATCGTCGGAGGGGCGCATTTCGGCGGCTTTTTCAAATATGCGGGTCAGATACTTGGTCGGGTTCCAGTTGTTTGCTTTGGCCGTTTCTATCAGGGTATATAATTCGCAGGAACTTTTCGCTCCCGCGGGGGAGCCGGACATGACCCAGTTTTTCCGACCCATCACAAACGGCCGTATTCCCCGTTCGCATGCGTTATTGTCCGGCGTGAGCTGCCAGTCATCCAGGTACCGTTCAAGCGTGTGCCATTCCTTCAACGCGTAGGCAATCGCTTCCCCTATCTTGCTGCTGGCAGGCGCAATCCCCCGGTTCTCTTCAAGCCACCCGTGAAACGCCCGTAGTATCGGCTCGCATCGCCCCCGGCGTTCCTTCTCAAACTCCTCAGCGCTTATCCTGTTCTGTCGCAGCTTTTCTCGCAAGTCGCTTTCTACCGTGTATAATCCCTTGATCTGCGACAACGCCGCTTCCGCAAGGCTCCCCTTTGTCGTAACTTTCATCGCTTCGAAAAATTTCCTTCTCGCATGAGCCCAACAACCTACATGGACAACCCCGACCAAGTCCTGCTCCACCGCCGATTCGTAGGAGCTATAGCCATCGCTTTGCAGATACCCGGTAAATCCTCCCAGGATTTCCCCGATGTGTTTCTTCTCCCTCGTCTCACCGTATTCATACCACAGCGCAGGTTTCCCCGCAGGTCCCCCGCGGGCCAGCCACATATAACTCTTTTGGCTGTTCGCCCTCCCCACCTCGTCCATCACCGTCATCGTCGTTTCGTCCATCTGGACCACTGTCCCGCTCCGTATATGCTCCCGCAGTAGGCCCAGCAGAGGCTGCAGCTTTTCAGTCGCCCGCCGCTGCCAATTCGCCATGTTCTGCCGCGACACCTGGACTCCGATCCGCTGGAACGCCCCTTCCTGCCTGAAATACGGCACATAATCGCAGTATTTTTTCGTAAACACGTAACTTAACAGCTCAGGCGTTGCTATGCTGCCGGGTATGAGGTTCTCAGGAACCTTCCCCGTCCTCACCGCAGGCCGCTCTTCGTCCCCGCTCCCTTCGCACTCATGGCAGGCGTATTTCTTCACATGATAGCGCAACACATACACCTGCTCGGGGACCATGACCAGCCGTTCCGTGACATCTTCCCCTATGCACACAAGTGCGCTTCCGCAGGCGCACTGCTTCTCTTCCGCCGGTATGTCTATGATTTCATCAATCCGCGGGATATGCTCGTCAATCGGTTTCCGCCCCCGCTTGGTCCGGTTATAACTCTTGACCGGTTCCTGCTCTTCCGGCTGTTCGGAAGCCTTCGGCGCGGCTCCCTCGTCCGCGTTAAACAGCGGCAGCTGCCCTTCCCCGGTGAACTTCTCCGCATGCCGCCCAAATTGCCGGAACAACGCCAGTCGCAGCTTCTCCTGCAAATACTGGTTTTCCTGTTCCAGAACCGAGACTTTCTTTTCAAAGCGGGCGATAGTATCTTTAAGGGTGTTCTCTAATTGTTTGACTTTATCATCAAGAACAATTTTTACATCTTCGCTTGCCGCAACCGCCGTTTCCATAGCAGTAATACTATCACGGCAAGCAATACATGTAAATTCTTTTTTTGTGTTCTTTTATTTTTTTTAACTGACCCGCTGGTACTGTATCGGCTTGTGGGCTTTCCAGAAATCTATCCCCGACAGCAGCATCCGCAACTGCTCCGCGTTAAGCTCTTCCGCTTCCCGGCTGTTCTCCGGCCATGGAAACCGCGCCTCCTCCAACCGCTTCTGCGCCAGCCAGAATCCTGTCTTGTCCCACCATACCGCCTTCAACAACCGCCGTCCCCTGTTGCAAAATAGATACACGCTCCCGGAAAGCGGGTCCAGCTTCATCTGGTCCTGCACGAGCACCGTGAGCCCTCGGGCTGCCTTCCGTAAGTCCGTGTGCCCGGGCCGGATATAGATCTTCACCGCACTGAGGTCTACGGTCATCGCTTACCTCAATGCCTGGACCACCACGGACAGGTCCTTCGGCGTGCTGCCCACGGGAAGATGGACCCGGAAGGACCCGTGTTCCACCACCAGAGCACAACAGGTTCGTACTCCCGGTTCCGCCTCCTCCAGTTTCCCGCTTACTTCAACGAAATCCTGGGCGGACGCCGGAACACGGGTCCAGTTGCTGAACGTTTGGTAGTTTAATCCCAGTTCCTTGGTAAACGCCCATTTCGATTTCCCGCTCTGTTCCCATTCCTGGACCAGCCATGCTTTGTCTTCTTCGCTATACCGTTTCATGCCAACCTCCTGGTTTATTGTTCCCAGAAAGTCTACGCCCGGCTGGTCAAGTTAAAAAGGTGGGAGGCAATTGACGTGTACGGGAAAAACACCCAGCTGCAGATAACAAACCCCGACATAGGCTGGCGGCTGCATCCCTATGAGCCCCCGTTCCTGGGCTACCGCGGCGCCGTCAACCTCGTCAATCTCTGGATAAATGAGTACACGCTTACCCATTGATTGCACAAGGGGTTACGGTCTTTGCGCGGTTTATAGTCAATATTGCTCAAGAAACTCCGATGGAGTAATAATTTCCGGCTTCTCAATGTCTACGCCCGAAAAATCGTCATCGCCGGTAACAAACAGGTCTACGCCTTCAACAATCGCCGAATACAGAACCGGATAATCATCCGCGTCACAAATAGCAAAAAGTCCGGCCGGCTGCTCTTTTGGCGTGTATACCAGCTCATAAGGAAGCCGTGTCAGGAACAGATCAACATCTTTTATTTTATTGTTAAATTTTCGTTTCGTCACTTCAAGCAATTCCTCAACAATACGGGAAGACAATACAAGTTGATGATCCACTGCCGCTTTGTATATTAATGCGTTCATGCGCTCGTTAGGGAAAATAATTGCGGATATGAGAACATTGGTGTCAAGCATGACCCGCATTGGATGTTACCTGTTCTCTTTCCGTATCGCTTTGATCATATCTATCACATCCCGCTCATCCTTGAGGCCGAGGCGTTCAGCCTCCCCGCTAAAAGCATTCTGTACATCTCTAAGGGCAAGCCGGACAGCGTTTTCCATGACGATACGTCCATTCTCCTCGATGAAGACAACTTTATCGCCGTCCTTAACGCCAAGTTTTTTACGAATTTCGACGGGAATCGTTATTTGGCCCCGTAGGGTAATCTTTGCCAATTCCATGCACACTCCAATCTGCCTGCATTGAAATCAATGCATCCATTACCCATTGTAAGCCATAAGGCTATTGCTGTCAAACCGTCGCTCTTGTTCCACTCTTCACTCTAATGCCCGTATTGACTTGACAGCCGCCCTTTGATCGTCCTTCTCGCAATGCGGGCAGGCGGCTTTCCGGGCGGGTTTGTCATCGCCGCCGGAGCAGCAGGCGGGCCACCTGGCCCGGAAGGTCCTGATGACCCGCAGCGCCACAAAGGCCGCGGCCAGAGCCACCGCAGCGGCGATAATGCCGATCTCGATCATGGGGTTCATAAAAGCCCTCCTAAACCTGTAAGGCTTCCAAGCTGGTAGACCGCGGCGCAGACGGCCCAGCCCAGGACCAGGAGAAACACCGCCTCAAAACCCAGCCATTTCCAGCCTATTTCCGCGCGGATCGTCGCCAGCGCGGCAAAACAGGGGGGAATGATCAGGGTGAAGAGCATGAACACCAGCGCCGAGAGGGGGCTCATCTCCGGGTCCTGCCGTATGGCCTCCCTAAGCCCCTCGCTTTCTTCGGTTTCCTCCGCTCCCACCCGGTAGAGTATCCCCAGGGTGGAGACGATCACCTCCTTGGCGGCAAAGCCCGTCACCGAGGCCGCGGCCAGCTTCCACCCAAAGCCCATGGGCCGGAACAGGGGGGCGATGAACCTGCCGAGTTGCCCGGCATAGCTGTGCTCCAGCGCCGCCTCCGCCGCAAGGACCGGGTCCGCGGCTTCGCCGGGGGAGGGCTCGTACGCGGGGAAATTGGTGATGGCCCAGATGAGAATCGCCGAGGCCAGGATGATGGTCCCGGCCTTTTTGACGTACAGCCAGGTCTTTTCCCCGACGTGCCAGAGTATGCCCCGCAAAGTTGGGGCGCGGTAGGGTGGAAGCTCCATCACAAAAGGCGTGGGGTCCCCCCGCAAAACCGTTTTTTTAAGCGCCAACGCGCAGCAGAGGCTGAGGATCACCCCCGCGGCGTAGATCAGCATCACCATGCTGCCGGCGCGATCCGGGAAAAAGGCCGCGGCAAGCAGCACGTGAACCGGCAGTTTGGCGCCGCAGCTCATCAGGGGGGTTATGAGGATGGTGAGGATCCGGTCCCGGGGGCTTTTCAGGGTCCGGGAGGCCATGATCGCCGGAACGGAGCAGCCGAATCCCAGCATCATGGGGAATATGGACTGGCCGTGGAGCCCGAAGCTGTGGAGCAGCTTGTCCGTGGCAAAGGCGGCCCTGGACATATAGCCCACATCCTCCAGGATCGAAAGGAGGAAAAACAGTATCACTATCAAGGGGACAAAGGAGAGGACCCCCCCGACCCCGCCGATGATCCCGTCCACCAGAAGGGATCGGACAAGGGAATCGGGCATGGCGTTCAGGATGGACTCGCTCAGGAAGCCGAAGAAGGATTCCAGGGCGGCCATGGGGTACTCCCCCAGGAGAAAGGTAAGCTGAAAGACGGACCAGAGGGTCAGCACAAATATGGGCAGGGCCAGGAAGCGGTTCATAATGACCCGGTCCACCGCTTCGGTGACGGAAAAATCGGGTTCCCGCACGATTTTTACCGATTCCCTGAGCGCCCCCCGGATATAGCCGTACCGCTGTTCGGAAATGATTATCTCCGCGTCCTTGCCGAAGTGCCCTTCGATCCAGTCCACCGCGTCCCTGGCGGCCCCTTCCACCGCCCCGGCGTTGGGGTGTTCCCGCAGCCGTTCATGGGCGTTGGAGTCCTTCTCCACCAGTTTGATCGCCAGCCAGCGGACGGGATAGCGCTTCGCAAACCCGGGATCTGCGGCAATGGCGGCCTGAATAGACGCAAGGCGGGCCTCGATCTCGCCGCCGTAGTCCAGCCGCTTGTCCGTGGGCGCCGACGCTTGGGCCGCCACCTGGTCTATGGCATCCAGCAGCGCCTCCACCCCCAGGCCGCGGGGCCCCACGGTTTTTATCAACGGGATGCCCAGGGTGAGGGTGAGGTTCGCGTCGTCAATGACTATGCCCCTGGCTTCAGCTTCGTCGCTCATGTTCAAGGCGCCGATCACCGGGATGCCCAGTTCCTGAAACTGGAGGCACAGGTAGATATTCCGTTCCAGGTTGGTGGAGTCCAGCACGTCCACAATGACATCGGGCTTTTCGTCCAGAATAAAGT
>JAITBO010000260.1 GCA_031283505.1 Treponema sp.
TGGGCTGCCTATACCGGGGTATGCAGAAGGGTCTTATAGTATCCTCTGAAGGGGGGGTAGGGTTTGTTCCCGCAAGGGAAAAAAGGTATTGACACAATGGATGAGAGGGGGTATAGTGAAATTCGCAGCCTTGGAGAACCGTGAAAACCGGGAAAATTTCCAGGGAGGTATGCGGAAATTATAATTCCTTACAGGATAAGGAATTACAAGAAAAAAAAGAGGAGTAATGGTGTTATTGCAGGAAAAATGCCGAATTTACAAGGAGGTATGCGGAAAGGGCCTTATAAGTCATTGTAATATAAGGAGTTACGAGGGGTACTGTCCGAATTTTTGACCTGTTTTAAGGGATTATGACTCACGACGACAGTAATCTCTTCATTGGACAATGAGTGTCCGAATTTTTGACCTGTTTTAAGGGATTATGACGCTTTCCGTGCTTCTTCACGGACTATAGCTCTCTCAGGTCCGAATTTTTGACCTGTTTTAAGGGATTATGACATTCTACTCCGCAGCTTGGAAAGCCGCCCCAATCGAGGTCCGAATTTTTGACCTGTTTTAAGGGATTACGACTGCCTTAGCCAACTCCAATGCCTCCTTCTGGGTGGTTACGAGTGCAGCAAGTAAGATAATCGTATCTATCATAGTATGCCTCCACCCTCTCTATAGGGTGGGCATGGAGGTTGCTTTAATCCGGGGCTGCCTCCCCGCACCTGCACGGGGCGCGGCCTTACAGAGCGCCACATGAAGCTCATTTGCCTCTATACGGATTTTGGAACCAGCCTTATCTTATATCCGAGAGAATCAGCGACTTTTGCGACAATCTCAAAGGCGGGGTTTCCATCCTCAGAAAGAGACTGATACAGCGTGGTTCGGGAAACACCGGTTTCTTTGTTTTAAGCATGTATATCTCTTCGCCATTTCCCTGGCTTTAGCAATATCTCGCCTCTGCGTGGATTTATCCCCGTCACAAAGGAGTACGATGATCTTTACGCCTTTATTGACAAAGTACTGCCTAAAGCCAGGGCCGTAACGGATTTTTGCCTCAAAGAAACCGTCTGCAAGCGGCCTGGTTTCGCCGAGGGATCCCGGGACATGGACCTGATTCGTTTGACAATTACCATTCGGGTCTTGCCGTCCTGGATGCTTCCAAGCCAGTTGTCGTTTCAATCCACGCACCTGCGCGGGGCGCGACTTCCTCACGCTTTAGGGTCCTAGAGATATCAGTTCAGTATCAAATATTTGCTCTAGTTTTTTCAATGTTTTTAGTGTCGGATTTGCTGTTTTAGGATTTTCAAGTTTTTGATAAACCTGATATTTCACTCCCATTTTTTCGGCTACCTCGGCTAAAGTCATATTATGATTTTTTCGCATGCCTCGAAGCCAAATAGCAAAGGCAAGTCCAGGCTCAAGTTCAATGTTATACCAATCAGGGAGATTCGGCATATTCGGTATGGTAAAATTATCTCCATGTTTTATATAGGATTCAATAAGCCCGCAAACAGCTTCAGCAGCCATTTTTTTTGCTTCTTCAAGTGTATTACCATAGGTTAAAATACCAGAATAAAAATCCGGAGAGGTAACATACCAACATTTATCTTCAACCGAATAGGTTATTTCGCATGGTATTGTTGTTTTCATTCTACTCCTGCCTGTTTTTTTAGAGAATTGAGAATCCCTGGCTTTAAGTCTTCATTTTTATGAACTGGTACGGATATGCTAATTCCATTTTTCCGCATAATATGATGCGATCCTTTGATACGATCAAGAATCCAATCGTGTTTTCTTAACAATTTTACAAAATCCTTACCGTTCACCTATAAATAATACACCTTATAAGGTGTTATATCAAGAGGTCTGTTGGTTGGTTGGTTTCAATCCACGCATCCCTACGGGCATGGAGGGCACTTTAATCCACTGTTATGATTCGGGGTGAGCTTATCCTGGTATACTTGCAGCACAGGTACAGCGCCTTCTGACTGGAAATTGTCGATTCCTTCGTGGGTTGCAGGTCTGCCAATTAAGGTATCGGTAAACTCCATCCCTTTGTTTTTCTCTTTGATTTTTTCTAGTTTTTTATAAATTTTCTCAATGTCTTTTTTTGCTTTCTTTGATTCATCTGAGTCGATTATTGCTCTCTTAATTATATCATTTGCCATTATATCCGCTATTTCTTGGCCTGTTATTTTCACATCGCTGAATAATTTTTTCATTGTTTTTCTGATAGCAAAATATACCTCTGGACTGTTTAATAAATTCCCGATGATATATTTACTTTTTATCTGGAGTAGCATAGAAATCATCTATGACAGCATTTTCTTTGCCTTCTTTGCTGATTGCAAATATAACTTCCAATTCCTTTTCTGTTTTTCCGTTTAAGTTTAAAATATTAAACTCATATACCAGTTCTTTGTCTATAGGCTTGCCAAATTTTATTTTGTATATCATCCATTTTTCAGAATTTGTCAGTATTACCCAGTTCACACCGGCATTAGAGCCGTAATCTATCGCCTATTTTACATGATTATCCTTAAGGGTTTCGGTAATTACTGTTACCGTATCAGATTCGTTGGCATCTTTTTTCTTTATCTGAACAACTCTCTGATATTTTTTGATGTTTTCCGTTACGCTCTTTACAAATTTTGCAGATAAATTCATATAAACGCCTTAAAACCTACTGATAATAGCTGAGATAGAGTATTTTATCGGCAAAAAATCATGAAAAATAAACAAATTTTATTAAAAAAATGCTATGTCTTTTCCAAATCCACACAGCTACCGAGGGGTGCGCCTCTTTTCAATCGCTTCCTTTCCACGGAACGGTATCACCCGGCTGCTCCCCTCTGTTCCCATCCCCTTTTTACTTCCTGCGTCCGAATTTTTGACCTGTTTTAAGGAATTATGACTGTATAAATAATATTCTGTAATAGATTATGATATGGTGGAGAAAAAATAATTTTTAATTTCAGGAGAAATATATGTACATGATTCTTGAGCCTGCCACCTATCAGAGACTATCAAAGTATGAAGGGGTGTTTGAAATGCCCGGGGAAAATGAACTCTGGTTTGAGGACCGGAATGATGAATTTAGTGAAGATATACTATATTCTTTGAAATTTTATATTAATGGGTCCATTAAGAGGTTATCCGGGAATAATGCCAGGATGAACCGAGATCAGATTTCTCCAAACAATAACCGCACAGGCAAACTCTACCAGTGCCCGGTAGTTCCCTGCTTTTTTTTCACACCTCACCAGCAGTTTCCTCAACCGGTTCATCCATGAATGATACACCTCTACCACCCACCGCCGCGCTACCAACCCCGGATCCTCTCCCCGCCCCCGTATGTGACCCTTATACCCTATCCCTTCCACGAGTTTTTGCGCGCCCCCATACCCCGCATCAAGCCATATATTCATCCCTTCCGGATGTACCGTACTAATCCACAGCTTTACATCATGCCTAGTTGCTCCGCTCACTACTATACCGATGGGTAATCCGGGTGACTCGACCGCTACCCTGCACTTCGTCCCTTTTTTCCCCGATCCCTGGGGGTTCTCCCCACTGCTTCCTGTGCCCATGGCCCTTTCACCCTACAACCGTCCACCCGTTGCCATTCCCAACCTATTCCTCTCAATTCATCAGAGGTCAACAACCCTTCCTGCCCCATCCGCCTGAAAAAACCCGTTCGTGCCCATTCGCTGAAATACTCATGGATACTGCTGGCCGCACCGTATTCCTTGGGCAGTGCCTTCCACGGGATACCGGTTCGCAACACATAGAAGATGCCTTCCTGTACCTGGCGGGGTGGTATCGGTTTCCTCCCGGCCCCGTGGTTTCGCCGGTAGGTTTTGCGTTCCTCCTGTTTTCGTTGGAGAATGAATTCCTTGACCCCCTTCCCACAACGCCTCCGTCAGTTCCTATGATTTGATCCCGCTTCCTGCTTCTCTTTTCATACCTTCTTTATCGGCTGTTCCCTATTTACGGATACGCTCTAAGGAATACTTCCGGTTATTACAGTTCCTCGTAAAACCTCCGCATCACGTCGAAGGCAAGTTTTTTTGTTTTCCGGTCCTGGTCGATGAGGCCCTTGCGGTTAAACCCTTCCTGGTACCGGTTGAGCCGCCGGGGACAGCGGAAGTCATAGAGAATCCAAGGGGTAATACCGGCTATATAGGCGCATTTTTTAAAGGTCGCCACCTGTTTTTCGTAGAGGGCCTTTTGTTTGTCCTCGGTGAAAAGATCGTCCGCCGTACCCCGCTGGCCGGACCGGGCCCCGCCGCCGAATTCGCAGATCAATACCGGTTTGCCGGGATTGGAGTTGGCCAGGATTTTGGGCAGCTTGTCAAAATCCGGATCATACCAGCCGTAGTACTCGTTAATGCCGATCACGTCCAGGGAAACGGCCAGGCGGTCTTCTATCGTCAGTTTTTCATGGTTGATAAGGCAGGCAGCGGACACCAAACGGGAGTCGTCCAATTCCCGGGCCTTTGCCGCCAGTCGCGACATGAAGCGATACCGGGCGTCAGTGTCGGCGTTTTCGTTGCCGATGGACCAGATGATCACGGCAGCCCGGTTCCGATCCCGCTGGATAAGTTCGGCAAGCTGGTTCTCCGCGTCCCGGTAGGTATCGGGGTCCTCAAAGGCCACAGCCCAATATACCGGGATCTCTTCCCAAAGGAGAACCCCTTCCTCATCGGCGATACGGGCAAAACGAGCGTCGTGGGGATAGTGGGCAAGGCGGAGGTAATTTCCGTTCATCTCTTTTAGGTGCCCGATGGTCGCCCGGATAATCTCCGGGGTGGTGGTTTTTCCCAGCCGTTCATGATCCTCATGAACGCAGACCCCTTTAAGAAATATTTTTTTGCCATTAAGAAAAATTTCGTGTCCCTTTGTTTTTATTTCCCGGAAGCCGATCCTATCCCGGACCGCGTCGGCGGCGTTTCCCGAACCCTCGGGAATATAGGCGATACGGACATCATAGAGTTTCGGCGATTCGGGGCTCCAGAGTTCCGGTTTGGCGGAGAAATCCCCTCGCGCCCCACCATCCGACAGGGTCAGTTCCTCTCTGATACCCAGGCCCGGAATTTCCAGCAGCGCTTTTCCAGACGCCGTTTTTTCTGAAAGAAAGATATTCGCCTGTATCGTTGTGAATTTTCCGTCCGGGACCAGCCTGATAAACCAGTCCTTGATAAAAACATCCGGGGTCCTGACCAGAAATATGTCACGGTATATACCCCCATAGTTAAACCAGTCGGTATTTTCCATGGGGATACGCCGGGGACTTCTGCGGGCGTCGACCGCCACGATGACGCGGTTTTCTTCCCCCACGAATTCCGTGATGTCGGCGTTGAAGGGCGTGGAACCCCCGTCGTGGGTCCCGATGAATTCACCGTTTAGGAAAACCGATGTTCTGTAGGAGACCCCTTCAAACCGGAGGTGGAGCCGTTCATTCGGAACTTGGGGAACATAGCGGAAGGTCCGGGTATAAATCCCTGAGCCTTCAAAATAGAAAAGCTCCCGGCGCTCCATATTCCAAGAGGCGGGGACGGCGATCCGGTCCCAGCCTTCCCAGTCCCAGTCAGGCGGCCGGGGCCTGCCCGCCGCGTCGGCGGTTTCTTCCTTGTACCATGAGGCCCTTCTGCAGGTATCGTAGAGGTCCGGGGCGAAATTCCATTTCCCGTTGAGGGATTCGGTGTTCCGTCCACTAATATTAAAAAGCCCCGATCCGTCCATGCGTTTCCCTAAATAAAATTGTTCATAACCGGTGTTATGAATATCCGCCTGATAGTTGTCCGATGTTTCACTCATTAAAAACTCCTTGTGCGATATACCGCGGCCCTGTGCGGCGCCGCTGATGCTGTTATCCCTTTACGCCGGTGGCCGCCACTCCCTCGACAAAGTATTTTTGCGCCGCCAGAAATATGATCATTACCGGTATAATGGAGATAAACGACGCCGCCATTTGGGGACCCTTGTAGGTATAGAATTCATTGGTAAAATCGGACATCCCCAGGGGAAGAGTCTTTAAATTCTGGCTGGTAATATAAATGAGGGGAGTAAAAAAATCATTCCAGAAATACCGGAAGGCAAAGATAATCTGGGTGGCGAAAACCGGCTTTGCCAGGGGGATCATGATCCTGGCAAAGATGAGAAAGTCGTTAGCCCCGTCAATATGGGCCGCTTCCACATAACTGTCAGGGATGGTCATAAAATACTGTTTTATTAGAAAAGTGCCAAAGGCGGTAAATGCCCCGGTGAAGATCAGCGCCCCGTGGGTGTTGTAGAGACCCAGAGCCCTGACAATGAGAAACTGGGGAATGATGATAGACTGGACGGGGATCATGATGGAGACCACATAAAATATAAAGAGCATATCCCGGCCTTTCCACCTGAGTTTAGAGAAGGCGTAGGCGCCGGTAGTGGCGGTGAGAAGCTGAATCAACACGATGATGACGGTAAGCTTTATCGAATTCCAGGTGTAGCGCGGAAAACGGTCCGCCAGCTGGCTGAAATTTTCAGCGGTTGGCGTTTCCGGGATGATCCGCATAGGAAAATCGTAGATTTGGGAATCAGGCTTAAAGGCGCTGGAAAGCATTACCACCAGGGGCATAAAAATAAGGACACACATCATCGCCAGGATAAGGGTCTTAAGGATTTTTGGAACATAATAGGACAAGGTTGTTTTACTAGACAATATCATAGGTTACCCACTTTTTTTGGCCCTGCTGTTGTATCAGGGTTACGGCAAGGATAATTACCAGGAGGACCACCGATTCCGCAGCCGCGTAACCGAAGCGGAATTGGGAAAACGCGTTTTTGTAAATATCGAAAACCAGTACCGACGTGGCCCCCGCAGGGCCGCCTCCCCATTGGCCTCCGGTGAGGATGTATATCTGGTCGAATACCTGGAAGGCCCGGATAATCGCCATGGTTATGGAAAAAAAAATAATCGGAGAAAGACCGGGGATGGTAACGGATACGAAGCGCCGGCCCGGTCCCGCACCGTCTATGGCCGCAGCCTCGTAGAGGGTGGTACTGATGGTTTGGAGTCCTCCCAGAAACAGGACCATATAGTAGCCGAAATTTTGCCATACCGTGACCATGACGATCGTGGGGAGGGCGGTTTTTTCTCCCGACAACCAGGTCGGGGCGGGGAACCCCAGAGACACAAGAAACTGATTGACAGGTCCCCGGCTGGGGTCGAGGATGAGGGAGAATACCAGGCCCACCGCCACCGAAGAAAGCACGTTGGGCAAAAACATGACGCCCCGAAAGAAATTTCTTCCCCGGAAGCTTTCCTTGAGCATCAAGGCAAATACCAGGCCCAGGCCAAGCTGGAGCAAAACGGTCCAAACGGTAAAGTTGACCGTAATGGATAAATACCGGAGGAACGAATCACTTTTAAACGCGTTGATATAATTGGTTAGCCCCAGGAACCGGAAACGGGGTCCCCCGGAAAAGTTGGTCAGGGAAATGCCGAAGGCGGCGAAAATGGGGAGCGCCATAAACAGCAAAAATCCCAGAAGACTGGGTAAAATAAAAACAGCCACCACCGGCCAGGGTGTACGCCGCAAATTTTTCATTAACGCCTCTCTCGATAAAAACCGAACCCCGGCGGGCCGGGGCCAGCTTCTGACATTCCCATGGAAAACGGGAACACCTGGTTTAAAGATATCCGCCAATACTGAAGATATTGACGGATCATGAGGTTCTTGAGAGCGGCAAATTCATCTGTTTGCCGCTCTCAGCTTAGTTTGTAGTATTGATAATTTCCCGCAGTTCCGCGTTCAGCCGTTCATCAAACTGACTGTCAGGAATTTTTCCCAAGAGGTATTCTTCCTGGAGGGTGTTGATCAAATTTTCTATCCGAGAGCCGTATTTGTTATAGCCCATGGGAAAAGATATCTTGTCTTCGACAAAATATTCGAGAGAATCCTGGTCTGGAATAGATTCCCGAAGCACTTCCTTTACCTCTTCATCTACCATGCCGGGAAGCACCCCGGCCTTGGCCGCTATCTTGGCGCCTTCAGGACCCCCCATCCAGGCGATAAACCGGAGGGCCGCCTCTTTGTTCTTCGCGTAGGAGGTAACATGGCTGAAGGTCGGAGCCCCCATAGTCACATAAGGATCGGAGTCACTGGGAATCCGGGTAAGCCCCCAGTCGTTCCATCCCCATCCTTTAAGGACGCCCTGATCCCTCCCTGCGAGGATCTGGCCGGGGAACCATTCCCCGATGATCAGCATCGCGGTCTGGCCGTCATAGAACTGCTTGGAATAATGGGTAGCGGTTACTTTCATATCTACTAGAGGCCACATGGATTTTTCTTCTTCCATAGCCTTCCTGATGGAAAGCCAGCGCCGGATACCATCGTCATAATCAAGCCTGCCGTCCGCGGAGATGATACTCTTCTGGCGCTGGCTTTCCATGATAAGTTGGCTTGACCCCCAATGGTAAACCGACGCCCCATAGATTTTTCCGTCCCCGGAAGAAACCTGTTTCGCTACTTCGGCGAATTTATCCCACGTCCAGGTCCCCTCCTTTACATAGGTGTCCGGGGTGGAAACTCCTTTATCAGCAAAAAGCTTTTTGTTAAAAAAGGTATAATACGCAGCCCCCCGCCAAGGGAAGGCGATGATCTTGCCGTCCACGGAAAGGGAATTTTTGTAAGCGTCCACCGCGACCCGGTTCACCCCGGTTTTGGCAAGTAGATCGTCCAGGGGCTCGATAAAGCCGTTGTCATACTGGGGAAACATGTCCACCTGGCGTTTCTGCATATAGGCGTCCATTTCGGTACGGCCGGTCAACAGGGTGGTTATTTTGGTCTCGTAATCCGGGGACGGCAGGTACTGGGCGTCTACAAAGATCTCGCTTTGGGACGCGTTAAATGCGTCAATTATCGGCTTGATCGAAGTATCGTCCCAGGTGTAATAGATGACGGTAACAGGCCCGGCGGGGGGGGCGGCCACCTTTTTCTCGCAGGAGACAAAACCAAGGACTCCCAAAAGGGCCAAGAGAACAAAGGCGAAACCCGCCGTTGTTTTTTTCATAAATTCCTCCTCATTAACGATAAGTATTTATATATTCCTTTTTTCTGGAATATTTTTCAATATTAATATTGTACCCGTCTTTTACCGGGGACGCTACTTTGAAATACCATGATTATTTTGAAAAAGCATTAATCACGGTGTAGAAGGGCCAGATTTAAACGGCTCAGTTGATCTGTTTATCCCGAATCCAGTCATTCCGGTATTCCGCGGGAGTTTTCCCGGTGAATTTTTTAAAATACGTAAAAAAATAGGAATGGTTGATAAATCCCGCCCGTTCCGAAATCTCCCGGATAGAAAGCCGTGATTCCTTGAGCAGTTTGACGGCGCTGGCTACCCGCGCCTGACTGATATAGTCTGAAAGGGCCTGCCCCTCAATACGCTTGAACAAGCCGCGTACATAGTTGGCGGAAAGGTTGACCTCTGAGGCGATAAGGGCGGTTCCCAGGTTTTTTTCACCGATACGCCGACTGATAATGGCTTTGATAGTTTCTATAATCTCCCACTTCCGCCGTTCCCCCGCGTAATCAGCGCGTTTTTTGATGATTTCCTCTGCGGACTTGAGAGCCGCTTCCAACTTGTCAAGCCGGCTGGACTGCCGCAGATCCCCCAGGATTTTTTCAAAATCCCGTTCAGAAATATATTCCCGGCAGGGAATGTCGCTCAGTTTATACCGTAAATTTGACCGGGCGTAATAAAACAGATCCGCGTCTTTGGCTTTCCGCAGCTCGGAACAGAGGTTCTCTATGGCGATGCCCGCTTTTTCCGGGTCTCCGAGCTTGAAAGCCCGTTCTATGGCGGAGAAATTCAGGTCCGATGAGACGGGTGAAACCTTAGTTTCCGGGACCTGGGAATCCGAATCCAGGAAAACTTCCACCAGCTCCTGGGACGCCCGGAGATAATCGCAGCGCCGCAGGGCGTTCCAGAGAACCTGATACGCCAGGGGTAGCTGATCGATGGAAACCTGCCGGGAAAGGAAAAAGCCCCCCATATCAAGGTGATACGCCCCATGGATTGCGGAAACGAGGTTCAATAGCAGCGGCTCCACCTGTTCTTCTTCTGGTTCAAACAACACCGCGAAACGGGTGTCGGAAAGGCTAACGATTTCCCGGTGTCGTATTATCTTTCCGGCTTCCTCATAAAGCGCTGTTTCAAGATCGGGGATTCCGTACCCTTCATCGGCGATCAGAATGGCCATAACGCAGGATTCCCGCAGGCCGGGGAACAGCTTGGGGGAGAGGAAACCGCCCCAAAGAAAGGGGGTTTTGCGTGACATTTCAGGTTCCCAGTCCATTTCACGTCTGAGGAAGCTCAGGCGGAGTTTAATCATCTGTTCCCGGTCGGCTATGCCCAGGGATATGATGAAGCTGGTAAGCAGCGCGGCGGTGAGCAGGACCGCGGCGATGGCGATAATGGTATTTCTGAGCCGGAAAATTTGGGAATATACCGACTGTTCCGGGGCAAGCATGATAAAGCGCCACCGCATTTCCGGGTGATCCGTCCAGGAGGCAAGCCACCGGACGCCGGCCTCATCCCTGACCGGGATGGTCCCCTCCCGGCCTGGTTCCCCCAGGATAGCGCTGAACCGGACGTCCCGGTCTGCGGAACCGCCGAATAATTCAGGATCGGGATGAGACAAAAACTGATGTTCATAACTCACAATATACATTGAGTATATAGATGAATTGTCGCTGTCGAGGGCTTTCCGTACCTTGGCCTCCGAAATATTGGCGACAAAGGCGGAAAACATGGTATCCCCGGAAGGGAGGGTCCCTAAAATGATCGTAAAGTAATTACCTGGCCCGGGATCGCCGTCGAACCGCACCTGCCGCGTCAAAAACCGGGACAAACCATAATCCCGGATATTGTTCAGCATCGGTAACAGTTCGGGATCGCTTATCTTTCGGCGTATTTCCCATCCATAGCGAGTGGAAACCACACCGAGGTTTTTATTGTAGATATACAGCGAATCCAGATATTCATTCCCCAGGATCATCCGCTGGAGCGACTCAAAGGCCCGGAGAATGTTTTCCGCGGGAAGGCTGGAACTGTACAGGAAGTCGCTCACCGGCCCGTTCCAGGTCGTTTCAACATATACCGGAATGTTCTGGAGCTGGATTTGACTGAATATCCGGGTTGCCGATTTAAGCTGCTGGACCTGGACATTCTGAAGAATAACGCCGGTCTGCCGCAGGAACAGGGTGGAGAAAAGCAGCGTGATAACGAGACAGGCGATCAAAATAACGACCGTATAGGGCAGGAAATATTTGAACAATCCCGCAAACCGTTTTTTTCTTTTCATGGGGATAGTATACCCCAGTCTGGTTTTGCCGCGAAACAGCCGATATTCGTTGTTTTTCATTGCGCGGAATAATCCAAAAAGCGGCCGCTTTCGGGCATTGTGTTCCTAGAACAGCTTCCCTACCATGAGACAGGGCCCGTGGTTTTTCCACAGTATGGTGAAAAAGGCGGGGATCATGATGAACGAATACACCTTGAGTTTTTTCGGCGCCCGGGGAGACGGCCAAACCGATAATTCCCGCGCCTTTGCCGCGGCCCTGGAAGTTCTAAGGGAACGGGGCAGCGGAATCGTGCGGGTGGAACGGGGGACATGGCGTACCGGCCCCCTGGAGCTTTTTTCAAACACCACGGTACATCTGGAAAAGGGGGCAGTGATTTCCTTTATTCCCGAACCGGAGCACTACGATCCCTCTACACCCGGTGGGAAGGGATACGCTGTTACGCCATGTGCCCCTGTGTTTTTTCCCGATGCCAAGAGCATATAACCCTTACCAGCGAGGGAAGTCTCGACGGAAACGGCTTTGTATGGTGGAATCTGCTGCAGGATAAGCGCCGCCGGGGGCAGTCCGAGCCAATAGTGGAGCACTTGATAAAAGCAAATGCAGTGACGCCGCTCAGGGCAGTCCAAAATGAGTATTCTATAATGCAGCGAGCTTCTGAAAAGGAAATCTTTGCCCTGTGCGAAAAACTGAATATCGGTTTTGTGGCATATTCGCCTATGGCCGGAGGTTTCCTGAGCGGAACGTATAGCGCCAATACGGAATTCAAAGGCGATGATGTGCGCCGCGTCATCATTCGGTTCAGCAAAGACAATATGGAGGCTAACCAACCGCTTCTTGACCTGCTTCATCAATTCGCAGAGGAAAAGGGTATAACACCAGCGCAGATTTCTCTTGCTTTGGATGCCTCATAAAAAAGATTTCATTGTGCCGATTCCGGGTATGTGGAGAGACGAGCGTCTGGCTGAGAATTTCGGTGCCGTTAATGTGGAATTGAGGGAGAATGAATTTTCCCGAATCGAAGATGGGCTGTCAAAAATTAGGATTCACGGAGGGAGATAGAAAAGACAGGACATTCAAAAGCTGGGAACCATAAAATCGGTTGTCCGGTTTTGATAAGGAAAACTATGAATAAAGTATTAGTGGCATATTTTTCATGCAGCGGAATTACGGAAAAACTGGCACAAACCTTAGCCTCTGTGGTGAATGGGGATCTTTATAAAATCGAGCCTGCTATGCCATACACAGACACTGATTTGCACTGGCAGGATATAACATTCCGCCCAGCCATTATGGGTAGAGTTGCCAACATGAAACAGTACGGCACCGTTTTTGTCGGTTTTCCTATTTGGTGGTATATGGCTCCAACAATCATCAACACGTTTTTAGAAAGCTATGACTTTTCCGGTAAAACGGTAATTCCGTTTGCTACTTCCGGGACAAGCGGCGTGGGTGAAACTGATAACCGGCTTCATGCTTCTTGTTCAAAGAAAACGAATTGGCATCCGGCCAAGAGGTTTCCAAGCAACACAAAGGCAGATAACCTAAAAGAATGGGTCGGCGAACTGAGTATATATAAAGAAGATTTCTTCACATATTCTGTATTGAGCTATAGCCAAAACCCTCAGGATAAGGGAAGTCCCGGAGCGTTCAAAATGCCCTGGTATGCCCGTATCGATGAACCGGTCAGGCATTTCAAAGGATAATTCAAGGCGGGGAAACTGAATATCGGGTCTATACAGGATCTGCCTGATCCCGGGGCTAGAGCGGATAAGCGCCGGAGAAGGGGGTCTGCGCAAAACCAGGATAATTCGGCGTCCCTATCCAAAAATCAGTTTTTCGGTGCATAGTGCAGCGGAAATGGCGGAAACCCTGAAAAAACCCTGGTAAACCTTCTTGACACACCAGAAACCAAGCGGTCTATCGTACCCCTTGGAGCAAAGGGCGTGGAAAAGGCCGTATGGTTTGGGCTGCCTATACCGGGGTATGCAGAAGGGTCTTATAGTATCCTCTGAAGGGGGGGTAGGGTTTGTTCCCGCAAGGGAAAAAAGGTATTGACACAATGGATGAGAGGGGGTATAGTGGAATTCACAGCCTTGGAGAACCGTGAAAACCGGGAAAATTTCCAGGGAGGTATGCGGAAATTATAATTCCTTACAGGATAAGGAATTACAAGAAAAAAAAGAGGAGTAATCGTGTTATTGCAGGAAAAATGCCGAATTTACAAGGAGGTA
>JAITBO010000415.1 GCA_031283505.1 Treponema sp.
GTCTTGAATTAGCTCCTTACCTAATTCCTTGTTAGTCAAAGATTTACGCTCTTTTGGTTAGATTTTTACATGGCGCAAACGTTCCCCTATGGTTAGATTTAACGTGGCGCAATTCGGCCTATTGCAAAAAGTTCCGAACCTTTGTAATATAGTTATGCTCCGTAACCAGGAACCATGCGAGCAGATGCCGCCTAACCCCGCCAGGACCGGAAGGAAGCAACGGTAAGCGGTTGTCTGTTGCGCCGTGGCCGGATACCTCCGTCCTGGTTTCGGGGCTTTTTGTTGCCTCCTTTTTCATATATACTACAGTTATGGCGTATGAAGTAACCGCGACCCGGCGGCGGCCCAAGACCTTTGATGAACTTGTGGGACAGGAATTTGTAGCTACTACCTTAAAAAGTTCCATTGAGAGCAGGCGCATTGCCCCGGCGTACCTTTTTTCCGGGCCCCGGGGATGCGGCAAAACTAGCGCCGCCCGGATTCTGGCGCGGTCCCTGAACTGTGCAAACGGACCTACCACCGCGCCCTGCGGAATATGTTCGAGTTGTCAGGAAATCAGCAGGGGGGCCAGCCTGGATGTCATAGAAATAGACGGGGCCTCAAATACTTCGGTAAACGATGTCCGGCAGATTAAGGACGAAGTTCTCTTCCCTCCCAACGCGGGGCGGTACAAGATCTACATTATAGACGAAGTTCATATGCTTTCCAACAGCGCCTTTAACGCCCTCCTCAAGACAATTGAAGAGCCGCCGCATTATATCGTGTTTATTTTCGCCACAACCGAACTTCACAAGGTCCCGGCTACTATCAAGAGCCGATGCCAGCAGTTTTCCTTCAGGCTTATTTCCATAGAGACCATTACGGCTATTCTCAGGGATGCCTGCACGGAAATGGGTATTCAGGGGGAAGACGAAGCCCTGTTCTGGATTGCCAAAGAGTCTACGGGCAGTCTCCGGGACGCTTACACCCTCTTCGATCAGGTAGCGTCCTTTTCCGACGGGAATATACGGTCCGCGCTTATCCGGGAGAAGCTGGGGCTTGTGGGTTTGGACAAGCTCAATGCCCTGGCCGAGGCGTGCGCGGTTAACGATACCGCCGCTGCATTTGCTATAACCGACGAGATTCTGGAAGCGGGGGTTGCCATCGAACAGTTCGTCATCGATATGGCGGGGTATTACCGGAGCCTCCTCCTCCTGAAAAACGGGGTGACCAGGGAGTCCCTTTTGGGTTATGCCCCGGACCGGTTTTCTCAAGCTGCGCTCAACGCCATGGACAGCATTCGCCTGGAGCGGGCATTGGACATCCTCCTTACTCTTTACCGGGATATCCGGTATTCGGTTTCGCCCCGGTTTGAACTGGAAACCGCAGTCTCCAAACTCTCCTGGCTTACCCGGTGGATACCTCCGCCGGAACTGCGGGCCGTCATCATGGACGCCAGGGACGTTTTGGGTTTTGGGGGAGGTATAAGGCCGGGCTTTGAGGCGGGGGGTGTAAAAAAAAATGATCCAGGCTACGTAAACCACCCGGAATACGTTAATCACCAAGGGTATGGCGGACTGAACGGAGGTTTACGAGGAGCCGGTCCTGTTCCAGGAGCGGATGCGGTTAAGAACAACCAGATCCCGAAACAGAGCGTCTTTGACAGGCCCTTGGATATGGGGAAACCCGGCGCTTTGGCGGAGGAATTCAAACGCCGTATGTCTGCCAGAGAATCCGCCAAAAGAGACGAAAAAAACGAAAAAGAGGGCTTCTCTTTGGACAGCGGTTCCGCTACGGAGGCAGGGGCTCCCGTAGAGGTGGAATTTCCGGCAGAACCGGAACCGGAGCCGCGCCCGGAAGCCGGTTCTCTCGTGGAGGAGGAATCCCTGACGGAAAAGCCGGCTTCCACGGATATTCCCCCGGAGGTGGAAATAGTGCGCCGTTTTTTTGACGGCGATATTGTAGAGATACATGAGGCTGTTTCAAAACCTCAGGTTTGAAGCAACTTCACATTATTCCGAAGAAAAAGGCGGCGAAAGCGCGACGCTTTAATACTACCCTAAGGAGATACGGATGAATATCAATCCTTTTGATATTTTGAAAAACGCCCAGAAGATTCAGGAACAGATGGGATCCTTTCAGGAAAAATTGGGGATCATCTCGGCAACCGGTTCTGCCGGGGGCAGTATGGTTGAAATCGACATAAACGGCAAAATGGAAGTGTTGGACATACGTATTGCCCCGGAAGTTGTGGACCCTCAGGACATAGAAATGCTGGAAAGTCTCATCACTTCCGCATTTACCAGCGCTATGGAAAAAATAAAGGAAGCGATTAACCGGGAGATGGGAACCGTGGCCGGGGGACTGGGCATACCGGGCTTTCCGGGAAGTTTCCCCGGATTCGGAATGGGGCCGTCGTGAGCGGACGCGGGCTTGACGCCATAGACCGGCTGGTGGATCTCCTGTCCAAACTGCCGGGGATAGGCAAAAAAAGCGCCGGTCGCCTGGCCTACTATATATTAGACGCGGATCCGAGCTACAGCCGTATGCTTGCCGGAGAACTCGCGTCCCTTCATTCCGTCATCAGGCGCTGTTCCCGCTGCGGCAGCTATACCGAATCCGATCCCTGCCCCATCTGTTCTGATCCGGGCCGGGACGCTTCAATCATCTGTGTAGTGGAACGTCCTCAGGACATACGGGTCATCGAAGAATCCCGGGAATTCCGGGGACGCTTTCATGTTTTGGGCGGCCTTATAGCCCCCCTGGAAGGCGTGGGGCCGGACAATCTGACCATAGGCCAGCTTCTAAGCCGCATACGCCGCGAAGGGGTTACGGAAGTGATCCTCGCCCTAAACCCTACCGTGGAAGGAGATACCACTGCCCTCTACATCAGAAAACTTCTCCAGGATACGAACGCGGAGGTAACCCGTCTGGCTTCGGGACTCCCTGTTGGCGGGGACCTGGAATACACGGACCGGCTTACCCTGGCGCGGAGCTTCAGGGGCAGGGTAAAACTTTAACCCCGGACCCGCGCAAGTCCTTCACTAGCTTCCCGATAGCCGGGGTTAATGCGGAGCGCCCGCTCATAGGCTTCAGCCGCAAGGGTGGCATCGCCGGCGGACTCCCGGACCGAACCAAGACGATACCACCAGAGGGCTGGGCCGGGGTCCAGACGGAGGGCGGTGGTGTAAGCAATGTCGGCATGATAAAACTGCCGCTGAAGCCGGTATATTTCACCGATAAAAAAATACGCTACTGAAGTCCGTTCACCCTGGGGCATAGCGTTGACGTAACGTTGCATAAAACGGAGGGATTCGACAAAGTTATCGAGGTAAAAATACGCCTCCCCCATGGTTTCAACGATACGGTAATCATTGGCATTGACCCTGAGCCCCCGTGTTCCCCAGGAGATGACATCGCTATACTTCTTCTGACGCTGGAGAGTCCAAGTCAATACCGTATAGGAGTCCATGTTGGAGGGATTGGCCGCGAGTTCCTGGTTACATATCCTGACCGCCTCATTGTAATAGGTCTGAGCTTCGTCTATCCGGTTTCGGGCTTCCAAATCCCTTCCGACCCGGTAGTTCTGCAAGGCGTCGTTTCGGGACGGGTTAGACCGGGATGTATCGGGAGCTTGGGAAAACACAGGATATGCCGCAAAAAGAAAACTTATGACAATAAGACAACCGGACCGCATATTAATACTATGAATCCAAAACGATTTTTTTTCAATACGAGTTTATAGGAAACCAGGGCAACGGCGCTTACTTTGGGGTCAGACCTCCATATGCACTAATTTAATGAGCAATACACATCTGGTACCGTATTCCCCGCTTTCGTTTTTCACATTCAAGACGTTTCGATATCTGCTCGTAATCTTCAAGTATCCGCAAACTCAAATTAGCCCTCAATACCAATGCAACGAACGCCGTTTCACGCCGTATACTGCGACTGGTATTCGATCTGATTATAGGGGGAAAAAGAAGCCTTCGCTATGAAGGCTTCGATTAACAAAGCTGCCGTTATCTTGCCGTTCAACCACGCTTCCGCTGCGGCCGGATTTTTCTTCGGCAAATCGCCTAAGAAAGCACTGATTTATTCAATCGAGAATAAATCAGTGCTACTTTAATGTGGTATTTGCGTAATGAAATGAGC
>JAITBO010000416.1 GCA_031283505.1 Treponema sp.
CGCGTTGCCTCATTGAAAAAGTAACCCAAAAGAACCCTTGCCTCATTTTGAAAATGTTACCCAAATCAAGGCAGACTATCCGGAGCTAATAGTTCCCGGAGGTCAAAATGGGGTATCCATGAGCGCAAAGCGAAACGTCATCGCCGGATACTGTTCCCGCTATCGGAATGCGGGCCGGAAAGAAAAGGCGGCCATTCTAAACGAAATACAATTTATCACCGGGTATAACCGGAAGTACGCCCTGCGTATCCTCGCACATACCCGTATTGGCTTATATTCTCCCTTTGTCTGGTAATATAAGGTAACCTCCCCCCATTCCCCCGGTTCAAGCCCCTGAAAAAAATCCGTCACTTCAATATGCTCCTGTTCCCCGGTATACAGATTGAAGGCCCCGGTCCGATACCTCAGCAGATATTCTCTCCCCCTTCCCAATAGATATTCCATCCCCGCTATGCTTCCGTATGCCCGTCCGGCGATGATAAGGTCGTCTTTCCCAAAACTCTCAAAATTACTAAGCTTCTCTCCCGTCTTCGCATCGGTAAGCCGCATTTCCTTCATGCCCAGGTCAAACAACCCCACACTATAATGCAACCGGAAATCGGTCTTTGAACCACCATATACCGATTCATCGCCGGCATCTACCACATATATCGCCTTTCCTTCTAGCCACGTCGGTTTCTCTACCAGCATCCGGCTCTCCCGGCACAGATTTTCACAAAGCCATCTCAGCCCGCGGACTCTTCGAGTCCGACCGCGCTATGACACAGCCGGGTGTAAATTGCCTTCTTAGTCAGGTGACAGCTCCCGCTTATGTTTAGCAACGCCGAGGTATTCCCAAAAAATTTCCCTTCGGTCAAATACAGAAAGATGAGTTTCAGCAAATCCTCCGGTGTCTTGATTTCCCGTGCCCGCTGTAAGGCGCCCAGTTCCTTCGCTTTTTCTCGCCAAAACTCCGGCAGTATCGCCGCCGGATCTTCGAAGGTATAGTTGTCCTCTCCCATGCCCCCAGTTTATCCGGTGAGAACTGTTTTGCCAACTGCTTAAGTAGAGTCTGTCCACAAAGTCGGTTACTTTGTGGACAGACCTTGCATTTTCTCACTTAAAGGTTACGAAAATGCAGATTTTAAGGTAGTCTGTCCATAATGTGTCTACATTATGGACAGACTCTACATAGAACACGAACCGCAATCAGAGCGAAAGGTAACACGCCCGCGTACACTATGATCTATGAATGACATTTTTTGTGCGATTCTGTACGTCCGCATAGTAATCAAAGATTCCAAAAGTGTGAAAAACACCGATAGTACCGGAGAAAAGATACTAACCAAGTTTTGAAACAGGCTTAGGAACTGTGCAAGAATAAAATGCCTCGCATTTTAACTGCTTATATAGCAAGGAAATAACATGACCAAAGGGTTATGTTATTTCTGCACAGTTACTTACGTGATTCTCCGATTTTTTCATTTTTTCTCTACCAATACCTGCCACTTCTGTGGTATACTGATTTTTAGGCCATAATGTTCGTATTATGGCGGCAAGATGAGGGAACTTCAGGTCGTGTTGTATCAAATCCAGGATTTAGTGTCCGGGGTATGACCCATATTACACCTTGTAAAACAACATACCCCCACCCTTCCTTTACGCAAGGGAGTTTCAAGGCGGGGAGAACCATTACATCCAGAAGGAGTTAATTATGCTGCGTTTTAATTCAATAAGTGTACGGATCGCCGACAGTGTCCGGGCGGTTGAGGAATGTATCAGCGGTCTGTACGGGGACAAAGAGCCGGAAGACGGAGGGCTTTGGATCGTCAATTCCGCTATCGGGCATAAGTTCGAGAAAATTGCCGGCGCCCTTCACGCCCGGCTGCCTAAAACTTGGATCGTGGGGAGTTCCTGCGGCGGCGTCATAGGACGAGAAGGTGCGGGTGAGGCTATGACTCACCTGGCGGTAATGACGGTAAACGGGCCGGCGGACGAATTCGCCTGGACCGCCGTGGACGATTTTCACGCCGGAAACGCCCGGGAAAAGGGGCTGGAACTTGCGAAGGCCCTGAAAGCCAAGCTCCCCAAAACTTCGGTGATCTATCTCCTGAGTCCGGGGCTGGATTCCTGTAACGACGATCTTTTGGCTGGCTTTGACGAGGTTTTCGGGAATGTCATCATCTTCGGAGGCGCTTCCTCGGATAATTACAAGGGGATTGCCACATCCCAGTATACCGGCAACAAAGCCAGTCCTTTCGGTATCTGGGCTGTCGGTTTTGCCGACCCGACCATCAAGGCGGCGGCCAAAGCCACTCACGGTTTTTGCGTCTACGGTGAGCCTATGACCGTCACCAGGGCGGATCATAACAAAATCGTGGAACTGGACGGCCGTCCGGCCTGGACCACCTACGGCCAGCGGCTGGGACAGAGCCCGGAGCGGGATGTTAAAATGTCCCTGGTACGGGGCGGCCTGGCCATAGCGCTTGATCCCGCCCTGGCGGAGGAATACGGAAATGGGCATATCCTGCGCATGGGGCGTCCCGTTGACGACACGGGGACCATCTATCTCTCCGTTTCCGTAAAAGAAGGGGACCAGTTCTATCTTACTACCCGGGACGAGGATTTGATTTTCTCGGAACAGACGAAAGTGTTGGAATCCCTGCGGAAGGAGATCGCGGAACACTCCCATAACGGGGAAATCCACCCGGTGGCGGTGTTCCAGTCGGACTGCCTCCTCCGGGGGCGTACCCTTTTTGACAAGGTGATGAAAGACGAAATCATTGCCATGATGCAGAATGCCTTTATGAGCGGCGGGGAAATACCACCCTGGCTGGGGATGTACGGTTTCGGCGAGTTCTGTCCTCTTGGGGGAAAGAACATTTTTCATACCTATACGACTTCGCTGCTTGTACTCTATCGTTAATAGAACAGCCGTGTTCTAGAACAGCCGTGTTCTTGTAAGGAAGGAGAGGGAAAAAGTGGCGGAAACCCGTGAACAACAACTGATACAACTTCGGTATCTCGTTGGCGAATTAAATTGCCAGATTGCGCGCAACGAAGTGGAAAAAGAAAATATGCGCAGTATACGTGGAAGGCTGGACGCGCAATTGGAGGTATTTAACCAGATACACCGGTTTACCATGCGTGCTTTTTCCGCGCCTTCCCAGCGCGATCTGGTGAATATCCAGGCCGAAGGGGTGGTAGACGCTTTTCAATTGGAAACAGGCGTCGTCTTGCTGTTGGATATGGCGGGAGAAAAATTCACCCTTTTCGGTTCCTGCAATTACAATCGCGAGGCGGTCGAATTTCCGGTTTCCAGGGAATGGCTTGCCAGGCCGGAATTGCTGGATTTTAAGCGGCAGAAAGTCATCGTGGAATCCCCTCCGGGACAATCTTCCCCTTTCGCCTCTCTCGGCCTTGTCCATGCCGTGTATCTGCCTTTTTTCAACAACCTCCACAAAATGGAAGGAATCATTCTGGGGGGGATCACCAGTGAAAGCGAAGCCTTCTATGAATTTCTCCCGGAAGTCATCTCCGCGTCCTTCATGGTTTACTGCCAGAACATGAACGGTATTTACAATAACCGGATTGCCCTCGATCAGGCAAAGGCGGCGGGAGAAGCAAAGTCCAGATTTTTGTCAAATTTAAGCCACGAAATCCGTACCCCCATGAACGCGATCATCGGCATGACCCAGATTGCGGCCCGTAGCGGAGACCTGGAAGAGATGCGGAAGTGCATAACCCAAATAAACATATCTTCCCGGCATTTGCTCAGGCTGGTGAACGATGTGCTTGATATGTCCAAAATTGAGGAAGGCAAGCTGGTCCTTGAGCAGGCGCCTTTCGTTCTGGATGTGATCCTGGACAATATCATCAGCAGTATGCGTCAAACTGCGGCGGACAAGGGGCTCGCGCTTGTCCTGGACACCCACGGAATGCATGGCTTGGCGCTGTTGGGGGACTCCATGCGTCTGTCCCAGGTACTCATCAACTTTATTTCCAATGCCGTAAAATTCACCGCCTTGGGGGGCAGCATAAAACTGAACGCCGAAATCCTGTCCCGGGACAGCGAAAAAGCCCTTGTCCTCTTCTCTGTGGAAGATACCGGAATCGGTATGTCCGAAGAGGTTATGGCGAGGATATTTTTGCCCTTTGAACAGGCGGACAGCAGCATCTCCCGAAAATACGGAGGCACCGGCCTTGGCCTTTCCATCAGCCGCAACATTATAGAATTGATTGGGAGTACCATTAAAGTGGAAAGCCGGGAAGGAGAAGGCACCAAATTCTCTTTTCAGGTCTGGTTTGACATGGACCGGAGCGGACAGGACGCTACGGCGCAGGGACAGGAAGAACCCGTCGTAAAAGATTTCACCGGACGCAGGATCATGATTGTGGACGATGTGGAGATCAACCGCGAAATTATTCTGGCATTCCTGGAGGACACCGGCGTCCGGTGCGAGTGCGCCGCCGACGGACGGGAAGCGGTGGAACTGTTTTCGGCCTCGCCGGAAGATCACTTCGATCTGATTCTGATGGATGTGCAGATGCCGGTATTGGACGGATGTTCGGCCACCCGGGAGATCCGCGTTTTGCCCCGCCGGGACGCCAAAACCGTGCGGATCGTCGCCATGACCGCCAATGTTTTTAAGGAAGATATGCAAATGGTCATGGAGGCCGGAATGAACGGCCATCTCGGCAAACCGGTCGAATTTAACGACGCCATGAACACGATTGACCATGCCCTCAAGCGGACGTAAGGCGTTTTAAGGCCGTTTTTTATCCTGCCCAGGATAAACGCTGTGCATTTTATTTCTTTAACAGTTCCTAACTCACCTTACGCACCGGAACCAAAATTGAAGAAATGTAACCACTTTGGGTAAGATTTTGACGTGAGGAATTCGTTCCGCCAGGGTAAGATTTAACATGAGGCAATGCGAGGTATTGCAATGATTATAAACCTATGATATAATTAGGACATTGTTAATTTAGCGGATTTCCGGTAAATTTTGGTTGATGCGGCCGTTGTATAACGGTATTACCCTAGCTTCCCAAGCTCGTGACGCGGGTTCGACTCCCGTCGGCCGCTAATAACCTAATCGTGCCTGCCTCACGGGATAAAGTCCTATACGAGTTCGGGCGGAATGCTATACGTCTTTGGGCCTGTTGTCCCGAACCCGCTGGGCTTTTCCTTCCGACACGGGGAGACTTCCGCTTTCGTGGAGTTCCACTCTGGGGTTGATTGTTATCGACGCCTGAAGGGTCTTGCGTATTTTTTCTTTTAGAGCGTTGAGGGGCCGGGCATCGTCCATGAAGATGTCCGGGCTTACTTCGGTCTTGACCGTAAGCCGGTCCAGGGGGCCGTCCTTTTCCACCACGATAAGGTAGTTGTTCCCCACTTCTTTGACGCCCATGATCACTTCTTCGATCTGGCTGGGGAAGAGGTTCACCCCGTTGATGATGAGCATATCGTCGGTGCGGCCCGTGATACGGTGGAGACGGCGGTGGGTCCTGCCGCAGGGACAGGGATCAGGGTAGAAGCTCGAAAGGTCCCGTGTGCGGTATCGCAGGATGGGGGTAGCTTCCCGGCAGAGTACGGTGAGTACCAGTTCTCCGGTTTCGCCCTCCGGCACCGGCTCCAGAGTTTCCGGATCAATGATTTCGGCGATATAGCCGTCCTCCCAGATGTGGAGGCCGTTTTTCGCCTGGCATTCAAAGGCCACTCCGGGACCGTTCATCTCCGAAAGGCCGTAGGAGTTGTACACGTTTATGTGCAGGAGTTCCTCTATGCGCCGTCGGGTATCCTCCGAATAGGGTTCCGCCCCGGCGAAGGCCCGCTTGAGGCGTATACTGTCCCGGCTTACGCCTTCTTCTTTCATTTTGGACTCTACGTGGAGGAGGAAGCTTGGGGTGGCGTGGACTACGGTAGTGCCAAAGTCCTGCATGAGCTTGAACTGGCGGGTGGTATTGCCCGCCCCCGACGGAATCACCAGCATACCGACTTCCTCTCCTCCCGCATGGAAGCCCAGGCCGCCGGTAAAAAGGCCGTAGGTAATCATGTTCTGAAACACGTCCGTCTTGTTGCAGCCGGTTCCGTAAATGCACCGGGCCACAAAGCCGCTCCACCGTTTGATGTCTTCCCGGTTGAAGTAGATGGTAGTGGGCGTCCCCGTGGTGCCGCTTGAGGCGTGGAGACGTATCACTTCGTCCAAAGGGACGCTCAACATCCCGTAGGGAAAGGCTTCCCTAAGGTCATGCTTGGTGGTGAAGGGGAT
>JAITBO010000001.1 GCA_031283505.1 Treponema sp.
CGGGCAATTCGACCATATTGTCGGCAACGCCCCCTTTGGAGAGCGGACGCTGCAAACAGCCTTCCTGGACATGCATGAAGAAAAATCCCTGGACAGGTATTTTATCTCCCGCTCCATCGACAACCTGGTCTCAGGCGGGACCATGGCCCTCATCGTCCACCCCGGCGCGCTGGCAAACAAGACCAACGAGGAATGGCGCTGTCAGGTTGCCCGCAAAGCGCAGTTTTTAGGCGCGGTCAAACTCAACAACCAATCCTTTTTTCACACCCAGACGGCGGTACAGCCTGACATCCTTTTTTTCAAAAAACACCCCGCCGATATAGAACAGCGGTTTTCCGAAGCGCCCCTTGAGGAATTCAAGGCGACGCCATTCGCGGATTGGGCGCGCGCCGGGTCCGATTATTTCACGGCGCATCCCGGCCATATCATGGGCGTTGTCAGCAAGGGGACCGGCCAATGGGGAAGCGACGAAGTAACGGGAACGGTACGGGCGGAAGACATCGAAGGGATGATCGCCGCTTTTACCCCCGAGACGCCCTACGACGCCGAATACGACACGGCGCGGGAGCAATTCCCCCTGCCGGAAAAAAAAGAAACAAAAGAACTGCTTTCCCTGGACAAAGACGAGCTGGAGGCTTTCCAGGACAAGCGGCTGCTTCCCGGCATGGTAAAAACCGTGGAATCCGAAGTCTACCTGCTCTCGGAACGGGGCGCCTGGTCCCTGGCAGTAAAAAACGACCGGCAGCTAACCCGCCGCCTTGACCTTGTAAAGACCATTGCCAACCAGATGAAGTCCATCCGCTCCATGATGCGGGAGGGCAAAGACGTAACGCTCTATCAAAAGGTGGCGAAGGAATCCCTCAAATTTTACCAGAGCCAGTTCGGTTCCCATCCCCCGGAGGATAAACAGCTGCTCCGGTTCCTCAAAAACAACCCCGCCGTGTCCGGCCTTTTTGAGGGCTATATCACCCCCGAAGTGGATATTCTCAACATCCCTAACCTCTATGACAAGAACGGCATACCGGTTAACGGGCATAATGAAGCGGTCGAGGCCCTCCGGACTTTGCAGGAACAGATGCGGGACGCCACCGAAGAAAGCATCCGTGCTGTTTTCCCCGATAACGGCGCGGAGCTTGCCGCCGAAATGTACCGCAACCCCGACATTTTCCTTGCCACGAATAATCGTTTTCAACTCCGGGAAGATTTTATCTCCGGGAACGCCTGGGAAAAAATCGACGCCATTGACGCCGCTGCCGGGACTATAACCGATGAAAGGAAGAAAGAAAAACTCCTTTACGGCAAAGCGGAGCTTGAAAGGGCGGCAGGCTGGGTTCCCATTGAGGACGCCGACTTTACCCCCCATTCCTCCTGGATACCCGAATATATCGTCAATAGCTGGATAGCCGATGAAGACGGCCTTAATGATAAATATCTTTCTCATAGCCACCAGAAGGTGTCAAAGAACGCGGAAGGCAAATGGGGAACCAAACGGCGGCCGGACGGAGAGCCGTATAACGATTCCGACAAAAGCGATATTTATGGCGGCGTTTGGGATGAGCAAGCGTCGCCGGTTATCTACTACCTCAATATGCAAAAGCAGCGGAGCAGGTATTATGACACCGAAACCTTTAACCGGGAGCATAACGAAAACTTCAAGAATTACATCGCCAACCACAAGGAATTCCGGGACGAGCTTGAAAAGCAATTTAACCGGATATTCAACGCCGAACTATCAGGGCCGGTAAAGACCTACCCGATCTACCTTGACGGGTGGCGGGAAGAAAACAAAACCCTGCGGGGGCACCAGTGGCAGTCCGTTCACCACCTGTACCGGGAAGGGAAAGGCATATCCGCCCTAGGCACCGGGTTCGGCAAGACCCTGGCCGCCACGGGGCTGCACGCCCTCCTCCAGCAGGAGGGGAAGATCAAACGAGCCTGGTTTCAGGTCCCCAACAACAAGGTGAAGGACTGGGTTAAGGAAATACACGACGTGCTTCCCCACCGGAAGGTAGGGTTTGTGGACCCCGAGATGCGGGGGTATTCCAGCCGGGAAGTCCGCTACGCCTTATACCAGCAGCTTGCCAACAGCGATTATGACATCATCCTCATGCCGGAAAGCGCCGCGAGCGAGATACAACTGAACGCCGAAAACGACCGGATTATCACCAGCGAAGTGGTGTCCAAACACGTATCCGAAAAGGGTGAGGGGAAGACGACCCGGAAGAAGGAGCAGATCAAGGAAAGCGCCGCCCGGTCCCTGGAAAACGGGAAGGCCAACAAGACCATCGCCTTTGAGGATTTCGGCTGCGACGCTATTTTTGTAGACGAGGCCCACCGGTATAAAAATCTCTTTTCATCAAACCTTTCACGGGAAACGGGCCTCAATGACGGCAGGCAGTCCGCCAAGGCGATGGCCCTGTTCAAGAAGACCGAGCACGTCAGGCGCAACAATGACGGGAAAAATATATTCCTCCTCACCGCCACCCCCCTCACCAATTCGCCGCTTGAATACTACAACATGCTCATGTACGTGGCCCCCGAAGAACTTGAAAAGTTCCACATCAACACCATCGACGGGTTTATCAAGAATTTCGCCAACATCGAAACCGGCTTTACCTATGACTGGAAGACCGGTCAGGTGGGCCAGTCAAAAATCCTCACCGGGTTTAAGAATATCCAGACCCTGCAAAGCATCTTTTTTAAATATACCGATTACCAGA
>JAITBO010000032.1 GCA_031283505.1 Treponema sp.
GCCGTCTAGGGATGAAGGAAACGGCGAGGCGGCTACGGCTCTGAATACAGGGGTCAGACCCTTTAACGGGAAAAACGGAGGTCCTCCCGGTTTTCCGCTCATTTTCCCCATATCCGCCACCCCCGCACCCGGCTAAACGGCGGGAAACCGCCTGGCATCCCCCTATCAACCACCTTTTCCGCCCCAAGCTAAAGCGTTCCGAGGGAGGAATCCGCCCTAAACCGGATGATGAATCTGAATTGTGGGGCAAGTTTAGGATTATGGTATCATATAGGTCTGTTCCAAAACTAATTGACTGTGCGCTAAACGTGTACGGTTTTGGAACAGCCTCATAACACAAGGCTTTTTGCGCGATACTGTTTTACGCACTGGACCTGGTATACGTAAAGGCAAAAAATCCACCGGTATTCTGGAATACGACAAAGAAACGGGTATCGCGCTTGTGGCCAAGCCTATGGGCGTCATAGGCGTAGCAACCCCCTGTACCAACCCGGTGGTGACCCCCATAACGCCATGTTTGCCGTCAAGGGCGGTAATTCCATCATTATCGCTCCTCATCCCCGGGGAAAGAAAGACGACCCCGTTAAAATCGACGCCTTCAGAAACGCGCTTTTTCCGGATGGGAAGGTGAACAAGGACAGTGTGGGTCAGTTCATAGGTGCGGTAGCAAAACTCGCGGGGGTGGAAATACCCCCCCGGAACAAAGCTGGTCATCCTCAAGCCCGCAGTTTTTGGAGAAGGAGACCATTTAAGCGGGGAAAAAATGTGTCCCGTGATGACCGCCTACGAGTACGACACCTGGGAACAGGCGGTACAAATAGCTTACGAATATCTGATGTATGAAGGGGCAGTCCACTCGGTGGATGTCCAGTCCAACAACCGGGATCACATTGAATACGCTGGTCTTAAGCTGCCTGTGTCCAGGGTTCTGGTGAACCAAATCTGCGCCACCCAGAACGGCGGCGCCTTCAGCAATTCCCTTTCGCCGACTACCACGCTGGGTTGCGGCAGTTGGGGAAACAATTCCATCAACGAAAACCTTTCCTACTATCATTTGTTCAATAAGTCGCGGATTGCTTTTGCCAGAGAAGACTGGCGGCAACCTTTGGATGATGAGATTTGGGCGTAAGGACGGTTTATGAAATTACTGGAATATCAGGCGCGGACCCTGATGGAAAAATTCGGGATTCCTGTTAAGCCGCATATTGTTATTGACGGAATTCCCGGTATCGTGAAAAAAATACGGAACGCCGGGCTTGCATATCCCCTGGTCATCAAAGCCCAGGTGCAGACAGGCGGACGGGGAAAAGCGGGGGGCGTACAGTTTGCGGAGAACGAAGATGAGGCGGTGAAGCTCTGTGAAAAGATGCTCCACATGGATATACGGGGCTTCAGGGCCGATGAGCTTATGATATCCGAGAAGGCCGGGATTTCCCGGGAATGGTATTTGTCCATACTCCTGGACCGGCTTACCAAGTCGCCCCTGTTGATCTTCTCCCCCATGGGCGGCGTGGACATTGAGGAGACCGCCAGGACCGCTCCCGGCATGATAGCCAAGGTTCCTCTTGATCCCCTGCGGGGCGTTGCGGATTATTCGATATCCTATGTTATGGACAAGACCGGCGCCGATCTGCAGTACAGGAACGCGCTCAAAGATACGGTACAAAAACTGTTCCGCATATTTTTTGATTATTATGCCATGCTGGTGGAAATCAATCCTCTGGGCATTGATGAATCGGGACAGCTTATCACCCTGGACGGCAAAGTGGAGATCGATGACAATGCCCTTTCTGCCCTGCCGGACATTCTGGCTTTCGGGAGAAGCTTCAGGAAGATCCCCAGGTCATGGAAGCCCGGAATATCAATTTCCATTTTATACCCATGGAAGACAGCGGTACTGTCGGGGTCATGTCCAACGGATCAGGGATGCTTATGAGTTGTATTGATTTGATTTCCGGAAAGGGAATGAAGGTACACGCCGCCCTGGACCTTGGCGGGGGCGCTACGGCGGATCGCATTGCCGAAGCGGTACGGATCATGTTTAAGCGGCCTTGTATCAATACAGTGTTTATCTGCATATTCGGCGGCATTACCCGGTGTGACGAAGCCGCCAGAGGCGCCTGTACCGCCATGGCCGGGGCCAAAGGAAAGCGGCTTATCCTGCGCATGGAAGGGACGAACAAGGAGGAAGCCATCCGGATCATCGCTGGCTCCGGCCTGCCCATTGTGACCGCCGGGGATATACCGGAAGCGGTTGAGGCAGTCTGCCGGGGAGGGAATGAAGAATGAGTATTCTAATTGATAAAAATACCCGGCTCCTGGTACAGGGCATCACCGGACGGGAAGGGATATTTCACACTCAGACCATGCTGGAATACGGCACTCACGTAGCCGCCGGCGTGACTCCCGGCAAAGGAGGCCAGAACCTGTTGTTTACGATTCAGGGCAAGACCATCGGCGTTCCGGTGTTCAACACCGTCAGGGAAGCGGTGGAAAAAACCGACGTCAACGCTACGGTTCTTTTTGTGCCCGCCCGGTTTACTCCCCAGGGTGTGTATGAGGTGGTGGATGCGGATATTCCCCTCATCATAACGATTTCCGAACATACCCCGGCGCACGATATGATGAAGTGTTACTACGCCGCCCGGCAGCGGGGACTCCGGCTTTTTGGTCCCAATTCTTTCGGGATCATTTCTCCCGGCAAGTGCAAGGCAGGATTTATGGCGCACCAATACTACCGGGAAGGGCCGGTAGGGGTCATGTCCCGAAGCGCTACCAACTGTTACGTACGCAATTTGACACCGCAGTGATAGGCGGAGGTCCGGGGGGATATGTCTGCGCTATCAGCGTTGCCCGGTTGGGGAAAAAGACGGCGCTGGTAGAGAACTGGGAACTGGGGGGAACCTGCCTCAACCGGGGTTGTATCCCATATGCACTAACTTAGATTTGACAGGCCGTCGGTTTAATGGTATACTGTAAAAAACACCGGAGGTTTGTAGTATGCCGTCGATAGCTCAGTTACTGCCGCTGCTCGGAAAGGATTACGAGCGGAAATGTATCGAACTGGGGATTATACAGCGTCACCGGTTTCCAAAAATGCGGCGGCGGTCTCGTTTATATATTCAAATTGGGCATTCCTGTCCGGATGCGGTTCGCCGACCTGCAACATTTTTTGATTTGTTTGTTTGCTTTAACCTATTGCGCCAAGTATTTTGCCTATGGTGACATACCCCACAAAGATACGGTCATGCTCCAAATCCGTTTGTATTTTTCTTAAACTTTCGGTTGTGTACGACAGTACCCGCATAGGACCCCCCGTATGTCTTACCTTCTATGATTTTGCGGTTCCGTTTCTCAATGTCAGGATAATGCGGCTCCACAAACTTACGTCCGCCGCCGCTTCGGCGTGTTTTCCCGTCAATGCTATCGCCGTTGTTCAATTCATCAACCGCTTTTGTTATAGTGGTCCGCGACATACCTGATATACGGCTTACCAG
>JAITBO010000034.1 GCA_031283505.1 Treponema sp.
ATGCACTCCATGATTTTTGGTCTTTTTCCTCCTTATTCCTGCATTTTGACCAAAAGGGTGATCTTTTCGCTCGTGAATTAGCTGCCTTAGAGGGTGAACGAATCGCTCGTTATTGACAAAAAAATTCAATACTTTGTGAAAAATTCAAATACCCTTGGGGACCTGGGATTCAAGCACCCCCAAATGCTGGAAAATCTTTATCGCCTCCCGGATTGAAGAACGGCCGATACCAAAGCGCTCAGACAATTCCTGCTCGGTGGGGATTTTATCCCCAGGTTTATATTGGCCCGAAGTAAGCAGCAGCTTGATCTGCGCCATTACCTGGGCAACAACGGTTTTTTGGCGTATCTGTTCGCCTTGGGGAATCTGTTCGATAATGCCGGGAAATTGTTCCATACCGTGAATATATCAGCTTTTTTATTATCTGATAATAGGGCTTTGAACAAGTCTAATGAAAATCCCCCCACCGCTTTCCGGTTTCCACGCTGACCCGCAGGGGTATCCGCAGTTTTACGGCGTTTTCCATCACTTCCTTCACCAGCTTTGAAGCCGCCGGGGCGCCGTCTTTTGGGCATTCCAGGATGAGCTCGTCGTGAACCTGTAGGAGCAGTTTTGCCGGACTTTTTTCCCTGGTCAGCCGCTTGTCCAGGTTGAGCATCGCGGTCTTGACGATGTCCGCCGCAGAACCCTGGATGGGGGTGTTCACCGCGATCCGCTCAGCGCCGGCTTTTTCGGTTTTGTTTCGGGAGTTGATCGCCGGGATGTAGCGCCGGCGGCCAAGGATAGTGGAGGCGTACCCGGTCTCCTCAGTTTTTTTGATGAGTTCGTCGATAAAGCTGCGGATACCCGCGTAGGTTTTAAAGTAGGCTTCGATGAAGGAGGCGGCTTCGGTGCGGGTGATGCCCAATTCATTTGAAAGGCGGAAGGCGCTCATGCCGTACATGACCCCGAAGTTAATGGTCTTCGCTATGCGGCGCTGATCGCCGAGGACGTCCTTTTCATCTATACCGAAGATGAGGGCGGCGGTCCGGGCGTGGACATCCTTGCCTTCCTTGAAGGCGGCGATGAGATTTTTATCCTGGGAAAGGTGGGCCAGTACCACCAGCTCTATCTGGCTGTAGTCCGCGGAGATGAGGACGCTGCCCGGTTTGGCAATAAAAGCTTCCCGGATGCGGCGGCCCTCTTCATCCCGGATGGGGATGTTTTGGAGATTCGGTTCCCGGCTGGAGAGACGGCCCGTGGCGGTGCCGGTCTGCACAAAATTAGTGTGAAGCCGCCCTTCCTTATCGGCAATGTCTGCCAGGGCATCCACATAGGTGGATTTGAGTTTCGCCAGGGTGCGGTGGCGGAGTATTTTTGCGGGGACCGGGTCTTCCGGGGCAAGCTCCTCCAAAACCGATACGTCGGTGGAGTAGCCGGTCTTGGTCTTCTTCCCCGGCCTGAGTTTCCGTTCCGTGAAAAGCACTTCCTGGAGCTGTTTGGGAGAAGCCAGGTTAAACTCGTGGCCCACCAGCTTGTAGGTGTCCGCCTGTATCTGGTTTAGTTCCCCGCTTAGTTCCACGCCGTAATTCCTGAGGACGTTGGGTTCAATCTTGATGCCCAGCCCTTCCATTTCGGCCAGGATGGGAAGCAGGGGCATTTCCAGGTCCCGGAAAAGGGTCAGGGAACCGGATTTTTCAAGCCGCTGTTCCAGAAAAGCCTTGGCGCGCAGGGTGAGGTCCGCGTCCTCCGCCGAATACCGGGCGGCGGTTTCCAGGGGAACCTGGTCAAAGGTTCCGCCTTTGGGAACGATACTGTTATAGGCCAGGGGGGTATAGCCGAAATGGTAAGCGCTTAGGGAATCCAGAGAGTAATTGTTCCATTCCGGGTCGTCCACCCAGGCGGCAACCATGGTGTCCCAGATTTTGCACTTCCACCGGGGAAGACCCCAGCCGCGGCTTACTTTGTAATCATACTTGGCATTGTGGGCTGCCACGGTCATGGCGGGGTCTGCCAGCAGGGGGGCAAGGGCTTCCCGAACCAGGGCGCTTTCAATGAAGGGCGCGGGGGTTCCGCTGTCGGCGCCGTCCGCCGCGGTGCCTTGATGGGCGGCTACGGGTACGTAGTAAGCTTCTTTAGGCTTCAGCGCCAGGGATATGCCGATGGGGTGGGCGTTCCATGCGTCCAGGGAATCGGTCTCAAAGTCCAGGGCGATAAGACCCTGCCGGCGGGCTTTGAGGAGAAGGGCCTCGAAAGCCGGGAAATCCAGAATGGTTTTGTAAACCCCGTCCCCCAGGAGAGACGGATCGGCAGGGCTTTGGTCCGGCTGCCCGCCTCCGTAAGCCGGTCCCGCGGCGCGGTAGTCCGGTTCGGCTTCGCTGGTCAGGCGGCTGCTCTCCGCCGGGTTGTTTTTGTCTGCGGCGCCGTAAGCGGTTTTCCCTCGGTGCGCAGGGTCCAGGGCTACCGCCAACTGACGCATCTCTTCCCGGAGCAGGACCTGCGCTCCGGCGGAGCGGTCTAGGTTTTCTACGGTCAGTTCATCCAATGTACTGATCCCAAGGGGCGCGTCACCGCTCAGGGTTATCAGGGATTTGGCGAGGTAGGCGCTTTCCTTCCCCTCGGCGAGTTTTTTCCCAACCGAGCCTTCAATACCGGCGAGGTTCCGGTAAATTTCGTCTAGGGAACCGTAGCGGGCCATGAGTTTGACCGCGGTTTTATCGCCGATTCCCTTAACGCCGGGGACATTGTCCGAAGTATCCCCGGTGAGGGAGAGGAGGTCCAGTATCCGGTCCGGGCTTACCCCCCATTCAAGCTTAACCTCGTCAACCCCCACCAGTTCGTAGGGAAGGCCGCCCTTGACGGTATTCCCCCCGGAAGAAGCGCCTTGACCCGCTTTATCCGCCTTGACGGCGCGGAGCTGGTAGGTTCCGCCTCCCACCAACTGGAGCAGGTCCTTGTCGGAGGAGAGGATATAACACTGCCGGCCTTCTTCGCGGCATTTTTTTGCCAGAACAGCGATGATATCGTCCGCCTCAAACCCCGCGGCCTTCATTGCCGGGATCTTGAGGGCGGCCAAAACTTCTTCCACCAACGGAACCTGGGCGTGGAGATCCTCCGGGGCTTTCTGCCGGGTGGCTTTGTATTCGGGGTATTGTTTATGCCGGAACGTGGGGGTAGGAGAGTCGAATATCACCGCCAAGCGCCGGGGCCTTTGGGGGGCGGCCAGCAGTTTCCCCGACCTATCCGCGGCGGGGGCGCCGTCGTCCAGGAGGCTCACCAGGGTGCGGACAAAGCCGAAAAGGGCGGATACGTTTTGCCCCCGGCTGTTCCGCAAGGGGCGGTTTATAAAGGCAAAGTACGCCCGGTAAATAAGCCCGTAGGCGTCTATAAGATAGAGCGGTTCCAAGTTAGACATAGAACGATTATAGCAGAAACCGGGAGCGCCTAACAATGGACCTGTCCGGCACGCGCCCCGGTACTGCTCAGCTTCCGCCGTTTACGGGATAACCGCTTCCTCTACAGCGCCGGAGGGCCCCATGGGTTTTTCCCTGCCAGGCATCCCTGATCCGTTTATGCGCTTCCGCAAACCCCGGCGCAGGGCTCCGTCTTTAAGGAATGACCGCCGACAGTATGGGGCCGAAGGGCTCTTTGCCCTCCTCCCCTCCTCTGGGGCGTTCGTACTGCAGGCAGAAGTACACCGTCTTCCCGCTTTCACTGTCGAAGTCGAAGCGTTCCTTCTTCCGCCGGGTGAACAGGGATTCAGGCAGGTCTTTGCCGGTTTTCGGCGTTCCCGTTACCCGGAAGCGGTGGGCCTCGGTGGGCTCCCCGGTCAGGCCGTAGTAGATACGCACCCCGTAGTTGCTCCGGGGGTCCCGTCGAAGTATTCCGCCGGGAAGCCTTCGGGCAGGGTTGTCAGGGTTTTCAGGTTGCTACCGCTGCTAGGCTTGGTGGTTGGGTTTCCGCTGGTGACGAAGGTGATGTCCGTAACGCTGAACAGGTTCCCTCCACTGATCGCGTAACCGCTGTCCGAGAAACCGCTGTTGTCTTTACCCGTGCCAGAGGGCCTATCCGAGACATTGTAGTTGATGACGGCGTTTGTCAAACTAGCGCCAGTGTAAAACACATCGCCGGAAGCGGAAGCGTGCCCGGAGGCGCGATTCCCGACGAACAGGTTCCCCGTCATGGTAAGGGGTCCGCCGCCATGGACAATCACGGCGCCACGGTATTGTGTGCTGTTGTTGTAGAAAGTGCATCCCCGTATAGTGATGCCGGTGGCGCCCTGGTTGTTGTACTCGCTATAAAGAGCTCCGGCCTGACCGGAGGAATCAGTAGCTTGATTATCGCTAAAAATACAGGAATTCAGGGTAAGGTGCCCTTTATTCCGTATCGTTCCGCCGTAATTCGTTGCCCTGCCCCCTTTAAAGTGCAGCCGGTTGATCGCCACCGTGATCGTGTCCGTAGAGACGTTGACGTACAGAAGCTGGGTATCGGTGCTCGGCGTAAAGCCGCTCTGGGTCAGGGTCGCACCGTTCCAGTCAATGGTTAGGCCCTTGGTAATCTGCGGCAGCGGCGTTCCCAGGGTAATGGTTGCGTTTGCGGGAAGGATGATAAGGTCATCGTCTATTACGTTGTTCAGGGCGTACCGGAGCGTGGGCGCTTCGGCGGTCCCCTCGGTATCGGCGGTATCGGTTACCGTCCGGGCAAACTTCGCCTGTACGGTTTTGTGGGCGTCCATGGGAAGGGTAAGGGTATCCCCCTCGGTGCGGGTCCCGTTCACGGTCCAGTGGCCGAAGGTCCACGGTGTACCGGCGGTTGCCGTGAGGGTTACGGTTGTCCCGGCGGCGTAGAGGCTGTCCGCGCCCGGGGCAGGATCGGGATCGCTTATGACACCGTGGACCGGGTCATTTGCGCCGTACCCCAGGTATACCGTGTTCTGGGTCGGGGCCTGTACCGCCCCGGCCGCCCCCCCGGGCAGTACCGTCGCGCCGTAAAAGTCCACGGCCGGATAATCCTCGGGCAGCAGGTCCGGGAGCACGGCCACCGCCGCGCCGTCTCCGGTCTGCCAGGCCACGGTTCCCGTGTACTGGTCCTCGTCAATCGCCGTGGTATCCGGCACCGCGCCCTTGGCCGGGGTGGTAACCAGGCCGTCCTGAGTGCGGGCGGCCTTGTCTTTTTTTGAGGGCGCGGTCAATGGTTGCCGGGCTTATAGTCACCGGTTTTTCCCTGATAGCCTGGGTGGCGAAGGCTGTCCATTGCACGGAACGGTATTTGCCGGCGGGTGGGGGGCCCGCACCATGGGGCAGATGTGATATATTGACAATACGGAAGAAAAATGGTAGGGTATCTTCCGAGGTGCGGGTTGTTCGGAAGGATCGCCTTTTGAATGACGACGAGACATGTGTCCCGAGTAACGGGGCAAAAAAAGGAACGGTGAGAAATATGCCCGCTAAAATTGCCACGATGATGGCTGCCGGTGAATATGGCGTGATGGCAGATGTTTTCTCAAAAAGAAATACCGGAAATAATACGGCGATGCCGCGTGAATTTTTTCTGATTTACCCCCCCCCCTATATTTCTAAATAGTAAAAGGCTGAATTTCGAGTTTTTAAGCTGATGTAGAAAAAACACCCGTCTTCTGATTAAGATCATGTAACTACACAAAACCTCAAGGAGACGGGTGAAATGGACGAGACACTGTTGATTACAGTATATTGCTTGGTGGATGATTTTATCAATGCCATCATGAATTATCCTATCGGAAACATGATCATGGAACTTTGGGAAGGCAAAAGGGGACCCCAAAAACGCTTGACC
>JAITBO010000037.1 GCA_031283505.1 Treponema sp.
CCCTTGGCCTTCGCCCGCTCCCGTCCCGCCTCGGAGGAATCGCAGACCGCCGTTACCTTACAGTCCTCCAGGTGTTCGTAGGTAGAAAGATGTACCTGCCCTATACCGCCCAGTCCGGCTAATCCAATCTTAAGCATCCGGGCCTTCCTTATACAAACTGCCGCATATACCGGTAGCTCTGTTCGATACCCTGCTTTACCAGGTCCGCGCTGCCCTCAAATGCCTTGTCTTCAACCTCAATGCAAGCGGGGCCGTTGTATCGAATATCATAGAGGGCGGAACAGAAGGCGCCAAGGTCAACGCTCCCCAGGCCGGGCAGTTTGGGGGAATGCCAGAGGGCCGGGTAGGAGAAATAACCGTACTCGTTGAGTTTCTCCTGATAAATCTTGATGTCCTTAAAGTGAACGTGGAAGATCCGGTCTTTGAATTCGTAAAGGGGCTTCGTACAGCTTGCCCCCTGAAGGTAAAAGTGGGAGGGATCGTAGTTGATACCGAGGTTGGGGCTGGGGATGAGGGTAAACATCCTGCGCCAAATATCCGGGGTACAGGCCAGGTTGTTGCCCCCCGGCCATTCGTTGGCGGTGTACAGCATGGGACAGTTTTCGATACCAATCTTTACCTGCTTGTCTTCGGCAAATTTGATGATCGGGGTCCAGGTTTTTTTGAACAACTCCAGGTTCTCCTCCACGGTCTTGTTTTTATCCCTGCCGATAAAGGTGGTCACCATGCCGACGCCCATTTTGGCGGAAACATCGATCAACTTCTTGATGTGCTTCACCGCCTCCGAGGAGGCGTCCTTATCGGCATCCAGCGGATTAGGATAGTAGCCCAGGGAACTTATGGCGATTCCCCGCTTTTGTGTATAGTCTCCGTAGTAGGCCATCTTTTGGGCCGTAAGACCTTCAATGTCGATGTGGGTTATCCCCGCATAACGGCGTATGGCTTTTCCCTTTGGCCAGCAACAGACCTCAAGACATTCAAAACCTACCCCGGAGGCGTAATCCACCACTTCTTCAAAAGTCATATCCGGCAGAATTGCCGTTACCAGTCCAAGTTTCATATAATCCCCTTATATTTGCGGAATCAATTCCTTGAGAAAATTCACGGCAGTAAGAATATCCTGTGCAGCGTTTTCCTTTACTTCCCATTCTATAGTAAGGTATCCGTCGTACCCTGTTTCTTTGAGGGCCCTGAGATAGGGGAGCCATCGGACCTTACCTTGGCCCAGGGGTGTCTCGGTAAACCATGCGGAAACCTTGCTAAGGGCTTCGATTCCCCCTTGGGCGAAGAGGCCGTAGACTTCGTCGGGCCCGGCAAAGTGGTTCATCCTGCCGTCTTTTGCGTGGGTGTGGACGATGGAAGCGCCGGCGCAACGTACCCCCTCCACCTCATCATCGCCGGTGACCATTACGAGGTTGGCGGGATCGTAGTTGATGCCGATACCCCGGCCACCGGCTTCCCCGTTGCAGGCTTCCGTAAAGGCATTAAGGCGGGCCACCGGTTCGGGGCCGGTTTCTATTGCCACCACGGCCCCGCAGGAGGCGGCATAAGCGCCGATTTCGGCGCAGGCCCGTTTCATGACGACATATTTTTCGCTGCTCCCGTCGGCGGGGACAATGCCGATATGGGTAGTGACGATCCGGCAGTTCAGTTTCAAGGCAAGGTCCACCACAGCCTTGAGATAGTCGATTTTTTGGGGATTATCGGCGGCGATCTCCAGGCCGTGGCCCCCCAGTTCCCCGCAGAGGGCCGTTACCTCCTGCTCACATTCCCCGGCGGTGTCCCACACCGCCCTGACCGTCTCCGGCTTTACCCTGCGGGGATCGAATTCGTTCCATGCGTAGATCTGTACCCCCCGGGCCCCGCAACGCCGGGATTCCCGAATGCCCTCAACAATGCCCTTCCCAAACCAGTCGGCCAGGGTTCCAATCTTGAACATTTAGATACTCACCCAGCGGTTTTCTTTCGCACTCTCTACTACCTTTTCGCAGAAGATCATCTCCCGCAATCCATCGTCAAAGGTGGCATATTCACCGCCTGCCGGCTTGCCTGCGGCAATGGCGGCGTAGATTTTTTTGAAGTTCTGTTTGAAGGTATCGGGAAAGCCCTCCACATGGCCGCCCGGATAGCCGGTGATTTTCGCCGTCTCTGGATTGAGGATGGAGGGGTCCTTGACAATCTCGCCGTTCATGGTTTCCCGCCGGCCTACCCAAAGGGCGTTGGAATGTTCCGAATCCCAATGGACCGCGCATTTGCTGCCGCCTATGGCCACGACCATCTGGTTCTTCCGTCCGGCGAAGACCTGGCTGATGTTACAACACCCATGGGCGCCGTTATCAAAACGGAACAGCACCGTCGCGTAATCTTCCGTATTAATGGGGACCTCTTCGTAATCCTCGGGCCTAAGGGCCATGCCGGAATAGGTATCCACCGGTTTAAGCGGTTTCCTGCGGGTCCTGTGGAAGATGGCAAAATCCGCCAGCACTTCCACCGCCTTGAGGCCCGTCACAAATTCAACCAGATCGAGCCAGTGGGAACCAATATCAGAAAAAGCCCGGGAAGCCCCGCTGAACTTCGGATCCAGGCGCCAACTATAGTCCGTGTCCAGATAGAGCCAGTCTTGTAGATAACTTCCGTGGATGGTGTAGATGTTTCCCAATTCACCGGAACGGACCATCTCCCGTATTTGGTACACCAGGGGATAGAAGCGGCAGTTAAAATTGATAGCGTTGACCAGGCCCTTTTCCTTTGCCTTAGCGGTAAGCTGCTTCGCCTCCGCCACCGTACAGGTCATCGGCTTTTCACAGACCACATGGACCCTCTTTTCCAGAGCGTAGAGGGCAATCTCGAAATGGGTACTGTTGGGCGTACAGATGTGGATGCTGTCAAGGTTTTCCTTGTCGATCATCTTCCGGTAATCCGCATATCCGGCGGGTACCGAGAGAGCTTCGGCTTTTTCCTGCGGATCCAGCGCCTCAGCCAGGGCCGCCACTTCCACATTGCCCAGACGTCGAAGTTGTTCAATATGCACCGCACCAATAAAACCGGCGCCGATAATCCCCGCCCTTAACTTTTTCATGGGTCGCTTCCCTTCAGCTTTAAGTAATGAATACTATTTTAGGACAGTTGCATGGTCCTGTCAACTTAAATGTTAATATTTGAATGAATTTGGATAAAAATGATAAAATATGGCAAGAAATAGGTCTGCTGAAGGGATACCGGCTTTCCTTTATGTTGACAAGAGTACTCAGCATAAAGTACAACAAAGAATTGAACGGAGGTCCATATTATGGAAAAGACAAGGGTTGCCCTGTTCGGCACCGGATTCATTGCCAATATTCATGCTGAAAGTTATGCCCGTTTTGTGCCCGAGGCCGAGGTGGTTGCGGTCTATAGTCACAACGGGGATAAGGCTAAAGCCTTCGCCCGGCGTTACGGCATCCCCGCCTGGTATGACGACATGGACAGGCTCCTTTCGGAGGCAAAGGCGGATGTGGTGGACATCGGTCTTCCCAATTATCTGCACCATGGGGCCTGCATGAAGGCCGCCGCTGCGGGAAAGCATATCATCATTGAAAAGCCCCTGGCCCTTACCCTGGAAGAGGCGGATGAAATGATAGGGGAGTGCAAAAAACGAGGGCTTAAACTTATGTACGCCGAGGAACTCTGCTTTGCGCCCAAGTACGAGCGGGTCCGGGCCCTGGTGGAACATGGCGCCGTAGGAAAGGTCTATATGCTCAAGCAGTCGGAAAAACACTCCGGTCCTCACAGTCCCTGGTTTTACAAAAAAGAAACCGCCGGTGGCGGCGTCATGATGGACATGGGTTGCCATGCCCTGGCCTGGTTCCGCTGGATGACAAAGAACAGTCCCGCCAAAAGCGTCTATGCCAGTATGAAAACCGTTATGCACAACACGGACTGCGAGGATAACACCATCACCATCGTTGACTTTGAGAACGGCGTCACCGCCGTGGCCGAGGACAGTTGGGCCCGGCACGGCGGCATGGATGACCACATCGAGATATACGGCGATAAGGGGGTCTCCTATGCGGACCTTTTCCGGGGAAACGCCGCCCTGACTTACAGTATCGACGGTTATGACTACGCCAGCGAAAAGGCGGGGAGCAGCAAGGGCTGGACCTTTACGATTTTTGAGGAGGCATTTAACCAGGGCTACCCCCAGGAGCTTAAGCACTTCATTGGCTGTGTTAGGGAGGATACGGCGCCCCTGGTCACCGGCGAAGACGGCCGGGCGGTACTGGAACTAATTTATGCCGCATACGCATCGGCAAAATCCGGCGCAAAGGTCAGCCTACCCTTTACGGCAAAGGTGAAATACCCCATCGAATTGTTCCTGCGCTAGGCCGGGGCGGATGAGGAAAATGCAAACAATAATTTTTGAAAGCCCCAGAGAGGCGGCGGCTCATGCGGCGGACACCCTGGCTTCGATCCTCGCGGCAAAGCCGGATGCCCTTCTTTGTATCGCGGCAGGTCATAGCTCTCTGCCCTTCTTTGACGCCGCCCTTGAAAAGGGCCTTGATTTCTCCGAGGTCCGTTTTGTCGAACTGGATGAATGGCTGGGCATTTCTCCGGATACGCCGGGAAGCTGTACCCTCTTCATGCAAAATAATTTCTTTTCCCGCATCGGGGTCAGGGAGGACCAGCTTTGCCTTTTCAATCCCTTGACGGAGAACCCGGAGGAGGAATGCCGCCGGGTGGAAAGGCAGATCGACCTCTGGGACGGCATCGACTACCTGCTTTTGGGCATGGGCATGAACGGGCACTTGGCGCTGAACGAACCGGGGGCTGGTTTTACCGCAGGGGCCCGGGCGGTAACGTTGTCACAAACAACCCTGGAGGTAGCCCCCAAGTATTTCCCCGCCGGTATGCCCCCGATTACCGGAGGGATCACCCTGGGCATTGCCAACATCCTGACCGCCCGGCGTATTCAGCTTTTGGTCTTTGGGACCCACAAGCAGGAAATCGTCCGGCGCCTCCGCACCGCTACGGGACCCGACCCGGAGCTTCCCGCCACCGCTCTGCTCAATGCGGATCATGCGGAACTCCTTTCGGACAAGACTACGGCGGGGCAAATTACCTAAGGAACTGTGCAGAAATAACATGACCGGTTGGTCATGTTATTTCCTTAATTATATAAGCAATTAAAACAAAATGTTGTGTATTTTATTGGGACTTAAAAAACCACCGCCTATGGCGGTGGTTATGTACTGACGGCTATGCCTTTAGAAAAACAAGAAGGTTGAATGAGGAGGATATTAAAGAACAACTTCATGCGGAAACATAGTGAAAACAAATCTCAGCATGAAACATAAGCTGGACGAAAATCGGTAGAAACTGGAGGGTATTTGGGCC
>JAITBO010000133.1 GCA_031283505.1 Treponema sp.
AGAGACAAACCGGGTATCATTCCGAAATTTCAACGTAAAAGTTCGTGTCTGTTCAAGTGGTTCGTGGTTAAACTGAGAACTGTTGCCGCAGAACACCGCCGGACAATGTTAAAAATGGCAAATTACCAGCCCAATCATTATAATTATCAAATGAGCCTGTTTCAAAACCCGGTTAATTTTGAACAGGCTCCTGCGGTTTCTCAGGCTAAAGTCTGCGAACCTACGGTTCAACGAAACCGCATTTTTTAAAGAAGCAGTTCCAAAATCCGATATTTTGAAGCTGCCTCAAATAGCGCTTTTTTTATAGAAAAAAAAGGTAAAAATAGGGAGTTTGATGTATGGAAGAACGAATTTTAGGAAAAACCGGCTTATCCGTTGGGGTCTTTAGTTTTGGAGGGATAGTGGTCCGGGATATGCCCCAAAAAGAAGCGGCGCGGCTCGTATCAAATGCAATAGAACGGGGCGTTAATTACTTTGACATTGCGCCCATCTACGGCAATGCCCAGCAGGTATTGGGATCGGCCATCAAGTCCGGCAGAGACCAGGTGATCCTTGCCGGCAAGACTAATAAGCGGACCAAAGAGGGGGCTTTGAAGGATCTGTATGATTCTCTTCGTGTCCTGCATACTGATTATATGGATGTGTATCAGCTTCATGCCATGGCTGTGGGCGAAGTTCAAAAGGTGTTCGAGCCTGACGGCGCAATAGAGGTTTTGGAAACGGCCAAGGAGAAGGGCCTTATCAGATATACAGGTTTTTCAACCCATTACGAAAACGCCGCCCTCAAACTGATGGAGAGATATGATTTTGACACCATGCTTTTTCCGGTAAACTGGGCAAGCTGGCTGAAAAACGGGGTAGGACAGGCGGCGCTGGAGGAAGCGGCTAAACGGAATCTGGGGTGTATCGCGGTAAAGAGTCTGGCGGAACAAGCCAAGGAAAACGAGATCGACGGGTATCCCCGGTGCTGGTATAAGCCCATCTACGATGACCCGGTATTAGCGGATCTGGCTCTGCGTTTCACCCTGTCCCGGGCGGTACATACCGCGTTAAGTCCGTCCGACGCCCGGATGCTTGAGTTGGGCCTCTCCATCCTGGAGAAGTACGGGGGCGTCCCCACGCCGCTGTCAGACGCGGAATTGACGGCATTGAAAAACCGGGCTAAAGAGATACTGCTTGCGGTTTTTTAATTTATAAGGGGAGGCTTTCCCAAAACTTCAGTTTTGGGAAAGCCTCCCTGAAATTCGCAATTTTGTCGAACCTTTGATGCCGCCATAGCTGAAAAACAGGAGCACTACTTTAGTCTCTTGCTGGAACACAGCCCTGATGTCATCGTCCTGGTGGACAAGGACGCCCGGTTTGTGTATTGTTCCGATGGCTTTCCTCCGGCTTGCAGGGCTGGGCAGTCTTGAATCTATCAGAGGACGGTATTTTGAGGAGAGCTACGCTTCTTTTGGGGACGACGCCTTTCGCCGCCAGTGCGTGGAGCGGTTCAACCAGATAAAGTCGGAACTCAAGACATCCCAAGTTATCTATGGGGACGATGTACGCATCCGCCAGATCATCACCAATCTTGTAAACAACGCCATAAAGTATACCAAAAAGGGGTATGTGGATTTTAAGATATGCCGCCGCGTTTTTCATGACCGGGGCTGCCTCGCCGTCATCGTAAAGGACACGGGGATAGGCATAAAAAAAGAGGATTTCCCCAAACTTTTTGGTACTTTTCAGCAACTTGACCGGGAAAACAACCGGAGTATCATGGGGATGGGTCTGGGACTTGCCATTACGAAAAATCCGGTGGATATGATGAAAGGGGAACTCTTCTTTGACAGCGTTTACGGCGAGGGGGCCGGACCAGCCGGGGAAGAAAGACGCTGTTCCCCCAAAGATTCCGGAGCAGGTACTTGGTGCCGCCGCTTTAAACGTCATAGGCGGCGACAGGGCCATTTATAAACAGACCCTGAACGCCTTCAGAGAGGAGCGCCATAGCGATTACACGAAGATAACCGAATCTCTTGCCGCCGGTAATTACACCGAAGCCCGCCGCATAGTCCATACCCTGAAAAGCGTTGCCGTACTCATAGGCGCCGGCCACCTCAGTAACACCGCCCCCGATACGGAACCCCTTGCCGCCCTGGAAGCCCAGCCCTCAACGGAGGAACCGCCGTTACCGGAATCCGGAGACCGCCATTTTTGGGGCCGCCGCCGGGGATCTGGAGAAGGTCCTGAGCGGCTTGGACCTCTGCTACTGTCGGGTAATACAGCCAGCCTCAATTTGATAGAGGAAATCCGAAAACGCCTTTTGAAGCATCCGGATAAGGTACGGCTCTTCATCAAGCAAATCGAAGATTTTGAATTTGCCGACGCCCTTGAAACTCTTAAGGTGATTAAGGATTTACGTTATACTACAGGAAAAAGTATAATATAAGGCAAAAGGGGTGATAATTATGGAAACAAAGGATAAATACGGTATTCTGGTCATTGACGATGAAAAGACTAATCTTCTGATTTTATACAAAATATTGTCCCCTAATTACAAAATCTATACCGCTAAATCAGGAAGCGAAGGTTTAAAACGGGCAGCTTCGGAACGGCCGGATCTCATCCTTTTGGATATTATCATGCCGGATATGAGCGGGTTTGATGTCCTTAAAACCCTCAAATCCGATCCCGATCTTAAGACGATCCCCGTCATCATCATCACCGGTCTGGACAACGATTCGGACGAAGAAAAGGGCCTTCTCCTGGGAGCGGTGGACTATATCCCCAAGCCTTTTAAGAACGCCATCGTTATCGCCAGGGTCAGGACCCATATGCAAATCGTTCAGCATATCAGAATAATAGAACATCTCAGCAGGGTGGATCCTTTGACGGGTATCCCCAACCGGAGGTCTTTTAACGAGCGTATGATCGTTGAGTGGAAAAGGGCTATCAGGGACAGGATGCCGATTTCCTTCATGATGATGGATGTGGATAAATTCAAAACCTACAATGATACATACGGTCATCCCCAGGGAGACACCCTATTACAGACTATATCGAAGATATTCGTTTCAATTACCAGGCGTCCTTCGGATATAGCCGCCCGGCTTGGAGGAGAGGAATTCGGGATTTTGCTGCCAAATACTCAGGCGGATGCGGCTTATACAATAGCCGAAGAAATCCGGTCAAAAGTGGAAGCCGCCAGGATCCCTCTGGCGGATGGCAACACCGTTACTTCAGCCACTATCAGCATAGGCATTATCACCCAGATTCCTACAGAGCGATCAACAATAGAGGAATTTATCGCCCAAGCTGATGCGAACCTTTATACCGCCAAAGAAACCGGACGCAACCGGGTATATGCGGGGTAATCGTCCGGGGGGTTGAGGTCTGTCCGCAAAGTAACCGACTTTGTGGACAGACTCTATATAGGCGTTTTTACCGGCGCTTTCTATGGTGTCCCCTTCCCAATCATCCACTCGGGTCTTCTCTTCAACTATTTGCGGGCGTTCATCGATGGAGACATGGTCACGTATCTGACTGCGATGGTCTTTTACCCCCTTTCGATGACGTGGTTTTCCCTGTCTTTGCCGGATATGCCCTTTCATCTCCGGGTCTTTCGCCGTTTCCCGGTACAGACAGGTGTAGATGGTCGATGGTGAAGCCTGTTTTTCCTTCCGTTCGGGGTATAGCACTCCAAGCCGGCCTGAAATCTGGTCCGCAGACAGGTCTTGTTTGAACAAACGCATGATTTCCCGCGTGAGCTTATGGTCATCGAGCTTGGGGCTTGGCTTATTGTCCAGGCGTCTTTGCATACTCGTTTGTTGAGCCTCGTTGCCGGTATAAACGCCGCCGGTACTGTTTCGGTTTAACTCGCGATAGATGCTGCTTAGATGCTTGCCAAATATCACGGCCCGATAGCTTGTGGGCAGCCCCATGCCCTCCATTGCCCAGGGCAACGTCATTTAAAAATCTGTGATATAGTGGAACTTACCTTAGGAGGGGAAAGCAAGTGGAGATCACGGAAGAAGACACGGCATGGATGAAGGAATGCCTCAGCGGGATAAAGGACGAGCGGCGGCAGAGCGGGCATTTTCTGCACAAACTGATAGACGTGCTGGTAATCGGGCTTACGACCGTCATTGCCGGATGGAATGAATTCAATGGGACGGAGGATTTCGGGAAGGCGAAGGAGAGTTTTTTCAGGA
>JAITBO010000134.1 GCA_031283505.1 Treponema sp.
CAATATTCCCACCGGAGCTTCGGCCCTTTTCACCAGGAACTGGTTAATATCCACCCAGAAAAGCCAGAGGCTCAATGCGGCCCCTGCGAAACAGACCAGGGTAAAGAGAACCCCCGGCAGCTTATACGCCGTGTACTTTGAACTTCTTTTCATCCGTCAGTGCCTTGTACGAATCCGGTTCGCTTATATCCAGGCGGGAACGCAGTTCCTTGAGCGTATGAGGCCCTTCGGTTCCCGTAAAACGCCTGGCTATGGTTATATTGATTTTCGAATTTTGTTTCAGTTTTGCAATTTGTTCCAGTTCCTCAAAAAGCAGATTTATCTGTCTTGATTCCCGGAAGTTTATCACGGCAAACAAGAAGGGCTCGGTCTCTTTTTCCGCTGCCGGCGGCAGCTTTTCCGTTACCAGGTATGAATCATCCACAAGACGCCGGGTATGTTCGGTGATGAGGATATCCGTACCGAAAGGCTTGTTAAAGGATTCGGTTCGATCCGCCAGCCGGACTGCCTCCCCGATAACGGTATACTCAAGCCGGTCTTCGGTGCCGATCTGACCGGCCACCACGGTCCCGCTGCTAATGCCGCAGCCGTTTTTGATAACCGGCTTGCCGTCTCCCCCCCGGCCCTGGTTAAAACATTGTAAAACGGCCCGCATCAAAAGAGCGGTGCGGATCGCCGCCAAAGCGTCCTCCCGTTCACCGGGGAGCCTGTCCTGCGGGCCTTCCGCCTGTTCCGGCCTCACCGGCCCCCAATGGGCCATGATGGCGTCGCCGATAAATTCCCGCCGGTAACCATAACGCAGGCCACCATAAGATCCATGTAGCTGTTAAGGAGCTCCACCACCTCCGCGCTCTGCATTTGGGAGGAAATAGCGGTAAAGGAGCGGATATCGGAAAACAGAAAGGCTCCTTTTTTTTAACGCCCCCAGGCGTCAAAAGTTTCTTCCGGGTAAGCCGGGTGATCTCCTTGTTGGTGAACTTTTCAAAGTTGTCGAGAGCCCGGATCATGCTGTTCATCGTTTCGGTTAAGAAGCCCGTTTCGTCACTGGTCTTTACCGGAATCGTAAAATGGCAGCGGCCATCCTCAACCTCCCCGGCCCCCTCCTGTAGAATCCGCAGTTGTTTTGTCAGGCCCATGGAGAAAAAGCGGATGAGGAGCAGGGAGATGAACCATACGGCAAAGTACCCGTTCCGCCGGGTGGTGGCGTTAATGCCCTCGTAGACCACATCGCTTGAAATTGTCGTCAGCACCACGGTCCCGCCAAAATCAAACCGCCTGATGGAAGCGAATACGGTTTCTTCCGGCCTCCCGGCGCCCGGTAGCGGGTAACGAGGCGATCTTCGTTCCCTGAACGCAGCAGTTTTACAGCGGGGTTTTCCCGCATATTGGCCCCGGTCTTGAGAATTTCCGCATCGCTGTGGATCAGCACGTCTCCCCGGCTGTTCACCATTACCGAAGGACTGGCACCGAAGCCGAAATAGTCGGTTAATTTTTCCGAGAGGAAAAAGACCAGAGCCCGCAAACGAAGGCCCCGGACCCCGCCGTAGGGGAAACTGAGGGCTAATATGGGAAGACCGAAAAAATCCGGTGCCGCATTAAAAATCTGTTCCACCTGGCCGTTCCCTTCCAGGATCTGGCCTCCCCGGAGCCGGAGATACGCGCTGATGAGGGAAGCATCGATGCCCCGGGAGTGGGTAAAGTTCCTGTTAATAAGGGTATACCCGCCCTCAACCCCTTCGGCCCCCAGGGATACCACCGCCGCTATTTCAGGATTTTGGGCGAAAAAGAATTCCACGGGCCGCTGGTTTTCCATGTTCCCCTGGGCGCCGCTGCCCAGGAGCAGGCTGACATTCGCCTTTACCTGCTCCAGCGCGGTTTCCGCCGCCGCAACCCGGTAATTGATGTTGTCCATGTCCGCAACGGCGGTATCCCTTACATCGGTATGGATAAAAAACCGGACCGAAAAGATAATGGCCCCCAGGGAAAAAATTAGCAGCGCCGAAACCGTGAGGGAAAGTTTCAGGGCCAGGGAGAAACGGAGGCGGGGCGCCGCTACATCCGCCATGTGCGCCTCACTTCTTCCATAGTAAGCGGCCCGTAGCGGTTTTTAATATTGACCACCGAAAAGACCCGGAGGACCCCGCTTTTACCTTTGATCTCAAGGCTGGGCATTTCTTCGACCACCAGCCGTTCCCCCGTCAGGTTCCAGGTATCTTCCGTAATCAGAATATCCGTGTCAAACGCCTCGTTGGACTCTTCAATGCGGGAAGCGATGTTGACCACATCCCCGATAACCGTATATTCCATCCGCTCATCGGAGCCCATCTGCCCCGCGATAACCTCCCCGGAATTGATGCCGCAGCCCATTTTCACCAGGGGGCTTCCCCGCAGACTGTGTCAAAAGTCTAGGAACAACCGCATCAAACCAGTAAAATACCGGCATGGGGGGACTGACATGGAATTCATCACCGGAGAAAGCCGCGATCAAATCATCTTACTGCCGGACAGCATAGAATATTATGTTGGGGACAACAATTCCGTGCGGATGATTGACGCCTGTGTCAACAGCCTCGATGTGGCGGCGTTGGGTTTTTCCCGTCCGCCGCCCCATGACACCGGGCGGCCTAGTACCCCAAAAAGCCTAAATTTTCGGATATAACCGCTGGAGTTTAGGCATCATGGGTGGTGAAATGCCAGTGAACGGTATCCTTGCGGGCGTTGCGATCAGCGACCCATGCCTGTACCTGAGCAGTC
>JAITBO010000160.1 GCA_031283505.1 Treponema sp.
CCCAGCGTCGTCGCAAGATAACTCCGGTTCAACCCGGTTACCGGCACGAGCCTATCCAGCAATTCCTTGCGTCCTTTTTTCGACGCCCTTTGATACTCCTCAAAATTGGCTTTGAGGATTTCCCGCCTACTGTGCATATCCAGCCTCAATTGTCCCGCCTTACTGGGGGACTATTTTATATTTGGGCTAGATTTTTAGTTATTAGGCTTCCGCTTTTTCGACTAGGTTTTATTTTTAGGCATCACGGGGGAGTTGGAGATTTTTTTTATTTTTTTCGTTAATCTTGGAAAACCGGGAGTTTTTTAGAGGCCCTTTGTAAACTGTTTTTCATTGGGGGGTAGCGGAGGCCCGACGGGCCGGAGCGCAGGGGGGCCGGTGAGCGCCCGCCCTGAATCCAGAAGAAGTTCCGGAAACAGGCCCCCCTTCCGGAATATTTATCGGCGGCGGTTTTGAAGTTCTGTTTCCCGTTTCTCTATGCCGCTTTTTAGAACGGCAAGTTCGGCGAGAAGAGACTGGACTACGGGAGCATCGGCGGAAACTACAGGTTCGTCCCGTTCCACAAAAGCGTTGTAAACTTCCGCGCCAAGGCGGGCAATAAGGCTCTGGGCCTGGCCTTCGAGTTGTTTGATTTCCAGCATGAGGACGCCCCGTTCTCCCAGGTCCTGGGCTTTGGCGCCAGCTTTGCTTACAAATTCCCGGGAGGCGCTGAACCCCCGTTCTCCCCAATCCTGGGCTTTTTCCCCGGCTTTACCGGCCAGTTCCTTGGAAACCGCCAGTCCCTGATCCAGAAGTTCTTTCATCCTTTCACCAAAAGTCATATCTCTCCCCCTGTTATTTCCGCTTGATGCCCAAAATGGTTAAATCATCGTACTGTGCATCTTCATTAACATGAGTATAATACATATACATATTATTTTCAGGACATTCCCGAGTATTATGGCAATAATCCTGATATTGAAGAAAGTGGGTTTTGAGGAATTCGTCTATTTTTTTGTCAACCAGGATATGGGTTTCCGCGCCATCGGAGGGCGATTTATAGATGCGGAATATTTTTTCTACCGAAACCAGGGCCATGATGGCTTCCACTACCGTACCTTCGCAGTCGGTAAAATCGAATTTGAGTTCCGTATCGCCTTCGGGATTATGGTACTTTCTGAGGGTGTATATCTGCCGGTTCATCACGGCGTTGATGACGGCTTCTACCCGGACGGCGCCCATCTCTTCGTCCCATTGACCGGCGACATGGCTATCGTGGGGCTCGCCGGCGGCCCCTTCCGTACAGGGGATTTCCTTAAATGCGGGGTCCCGAAACTTACGCTTGGCTTCCTCGATACCGTCCGTGTAGAGAAACAGGATGTCTCCGCTTTCCAGAGTGAGGGTCTGGACCGTATAGCCTCCTTTGGTTTCCACGAGGGCATTGGGGACTACGCCGGCGGCGGGGGTTTCCCGGAGGGTTATGGTCTTCATCTTCCGGTCCGAGGCGTCAAACCAGTGGATGATGTTGTCTCCGGCGTTGCAGAACCGGATAAGGCCGGTGAAGGAGTCGAAAAGGGCCAGAGTAAAGGCGGCGAAACGGCCTTTAAAGCCCAGGGCTTCGATAAAGTCGTTGATTTGATAGACTACCTCTTCAATGTGCATACCTTTGGCGTCGGGTTTCCAGGATTTAAAGTGGTTGAGGAACATGGTAGCTATCTGAATCATTATGAGGGCGGCGGGAACGCCCTTGCCGGCTGCGTCGCACTTGATGACGGCAAAGTAGCGGTCGTCCAGGTTATGGTAATCGAAGTAGTCGCCGGATACACCTTTGGCGCCTTCGTAATATCCGAAAAACTGGGCGTATTTTGCATCTGTATAACCGGTAGTCATTTTATTTCCATACTGGTCGGTTTCCAGGGGGATGAATTTCTTCTGTATCTCCTTCCCTATGACCAGGTCATGAGATGCCTGGGCGGCTCTGACAAGGCCGCTGGTCATATCGTTGATGGTGGCGCCCAGAACGGCCAGTTCGTCATTGGATTTAATACGGATATTTATCCCTTCCAGTCTGGATTTGTCGTCCGTGTCCCGAATGAGTTCTACATGGCTTACCAGACGGCGTATGGGCCGGATGATAAAACCGGAGAGGATCAGGGCTCCCAATGCGCCTATGGCAAGGGCGGTAAGGGCTACAAAAAGAATGACTTGCTGAAGAACCTGTTTGCCCCGGGCGATTTGGTCCAGGATGGACTCAATGGAAACTTCCAGGCGTATGAGGCCCCGGAAATAGTAGGCATCCATACCCTGGTGGTAGAAGATGGGTTTGAAGAAAATGTAATTATGATTCATTTCGGCCACCGGTATGCTGGTACGGTAGGCGGGTTCGGAACCGATTTCCCGGCCCAACTGGATAAATTCCTCGTTCAGCCTGGTTTCCAGGGAAGCGATGGCGGCCCGGACGCCGGCCTCATCGGTCCCGGCGGGGGCTTCCCGGGTTAGGGCGGCAATGCTGGTGGACAAGCGTCCCACCCGGGAACGGGCCCGGGCGTTCAGTTCGGCGGAGATGTTTTCGAGATGGGGAGAAAGTCTGTCGGTGAGGCAGGAAACACCTATCTGTAATTCGGGGGTATCGATCTTGTCAAGGATGTCCGGGTCATTGGTAGCCCAGACCTGGTCGTCAAAGACACTGGTTACGGGGTCGTAACCGGTTATGGTCACGTAACGGGCCTCGGGGATGGCGATTATCTCCGCAGGGAGGAAGCTGAGTTCCAGGACATTACCCGCAGGCAGATAAGCCCGAACGCTGGAAGCGAGACCTTCCAGCAATACCGAAGCGCGGTCCTGGAGGCCTCCCATCAGGGTTTCCTGCTGGGTTTGGGTCATCCTGAGATACAGGGGAGCCGACACCATAGTTACCACTAAAAGTACCAGGCATATCGTGAAAGAAGCAAGCTTGAGCCGCAGGCCGACTCCCCGCCGCTTAAGCGTGGCAATCCGTTTTTTCTTTTCTCGTGGCATAAGATCTCCTGAAATGAGGGCTGCGGCTTCCACCCGTAAGGCTGCGTAGTCCGCCGCTACCGAACCGAGTCCCAGGATGGAGGCGGCAAGTCCGGCGGCGCTGAAAAGCAAAATGCCGGCGATGACGAGGATGATCATGTCAAATACGAAGATACGGCCGTTCCCGGCCTTCCATGAAAGCTCCCAGCCGTGAAGGTAATCCTCGTATTTAACGGCGCCGGTCTCGTTCGTTCCGGAGGCGGTATCCCTGATATATTCACCGGGAGAGGAAACCTGCGGTCCGCCGGAAAAATTTTTGACGGCGGGGACATACCAGGAGAAAGCTTCCGGGTGTTTCCCCTCCAATTTCGAGAGGGCCCAAAGGTTTCCGAAAAGCCCAAAAAGGAAGAAAAATAAAAGGGCCAAAAAGATGCTTGCCTGAAAAAAACATCGCTTCCGGCGCCGGGGATTTTTCATTAACAGTATACCTGCTTAAAATATCGGCGGCCAGCGGGATTTTAAGTAGTGTCTGTCCACAAAGTCGGTTACTTTGTGGACAGACCTTGCATTTTTTCACCTAAAGGTTACGAAAATGTAGATTTTAAGGTAGTCTGTCTATAATGTGTCTACATTATAGACAGACTCTAAGTAGAGGTCCCGGTTAATGCTTGCGCCGGAAAACCCGGTAATTGATGTCGGGGAAGAAGTTGTGCCGCCTTTCCAGGTTGGTCAGCCACTCGGTACTGATATAATTGCTCCCCAGGGCTTCGTATATTGTGGTAAAATTCCTTAAAGCCATTTCGATCTGACGCCGGGCATAACCGGCGTATTCCTGTTTAAAAAGCATACGGGGCCAGTCGGATGCCTGGACCAGAAGAATTTCCCTGGCGGCCTGGTTCAGGGCCCGTTCCTTGAGGCCCGTGTCATTGGGAAAACGCTCGGCCAGTTCCAGCATACGTTCTATCGAATGTATCACATGAGGGTACATCCAGTCGTTGGAGGCGTCGATCCAGGGTTCCGCATAGCCGTTGAAACCCCAGGATGAAAATTCCGGCATTGATGAGGCCATGGTCTGCCGGTCCTGTCTACAGAAGTATTCCCCGGGGGTTAGAAAACGCAGATCCTGCCGGACCGCCCCTTCGCGAAAAAGGGCTTCCAAAAACCGGGGGCCTTCGTACCAGAAACGGCCAAAGGCGTCGGCATTACAGGCGCAGAGGCTGATGGGATCCGGCCCTCCCAGTTTTTCGGCTTTACAAAGGGTGGAAAACCGGGCGTCAAGAAAGGACAGGGCCTGCTCCCGGACCAGACTTTCGGCCAAAGCAGGATCATAGACCTGCTTTTTTTGTCCCCGGCCTCCGTTGGTATAGTAGGCATACCCGGTCTTAACTCGGCCCTGGCTGGCGTTCAGGAAAGGCTCAACCCTGTCCGCAGGTAGTTCAAACCCCGCATCCGCAAGAGAATCCCGGTAAACCGGAGAAAACCGGTAACCGATTTCCGGGTCCTGTATGTCCCGGTATGCGCGAAAATCCCGAAACAAAACAAGGGTTTGGGAGGGGGTCTTTACGGGGTAAAAGCTGCCCCGGGAAGTTTCGGGGTTTCTTAATAGCCCGGCATGGGTGTCCGCAATGGTATAACCGAAACTATAGGCCCTAAGATATGCGTCCAATTCCGGAGACCAGCCGAGTTCCGGGAGCCAAAACCCATGGGGGACCTTCCCAAAGGTATGCCTGAAAGAAGAAAGGGCTACCTCGATTTGAGCCTGAACAGCCTCGGGATAGGCGGTATAAACGGGAAGGAAGGCGTGGGTAGCCGCGGTAGTCAGAATCTCAAGACGGCCTTTCTTCTGATAATAATTGAATATGTTGAGTATATTTCCCTCATACCGTTCAGTAAAAAGGATGCGTTTATCCACCGCCCGGTCGTAATAAACCCGGGCCAACGCATGAAGATCCGGATTTTTTTCCATTCTCTCCATTTCTCGGACGCCAAATTCAATCTGTTTATCCACATAGTTCAGGTAATGACTGAGCAGACATTCATCCTGAAGCATATAACACAAGAGAGGGGAAAAGGAAATGCCTAAACGGAAGGGAACATGATCCTTCTCCAAATGATCAAAAACCTCCAGAAGAGGAAGGTAGGTGTCCGAAAGGGCCTCGAAAAACCACTGTTCTTCCACTGAGAGTTTGATCCGGGGCAGATGTCTGGCCGGCGTTTCCGGCTGGACTTCAGAACCACCTGGGCAGCAGGAAGGAGGCGCGGAACCCATCTGAAGGAGGCCGTCAAGATGAAAGGGCGCTTCCTGATGCGGATGCGGAACCGGAACCGAAGGTCCGTCTTCGGCGGCGGTTTGCGAAGAACCGCTCTGGGCATGACGTAAACGCGGCGGACCACATTGACGAGCAAAAGGCAGATGGGCGTTGAGTACGATTGAAATTATATGAGGTTTTCCCATACCGATCCTTACTACTGCCACCCCCGGGGTATTCGGGACCGGCTATCTCCGTTACGTAATACCGGAAGCTCATCCATGGCGGAAAGACCGGCCAAAGGGCTCCGGGAAGTCTTTGCTCCCGCCGACTGTAGAAGGGCAGGCAACCTGAAGGGTTTGGAAACCGCCAACACCGCCTGTTCTGTCCCCCAGCATACGCAGAGTTCCACCTGGAACCACCCTCCTCCGGCGACGTCTTTTCCCGAATATTCCGGGGGAAAGCCCAGATACCAGGCCATATCTTCCGGTCCTACCGGAACTGTAAAGGACAAGCCGGAGACGGGCTTTTTCTGGGGCGGCGGAGATTTCTTACCCTCCGGCAATGGAAAATACCCGGAACATTCCCCCGCAACCGAAGATACCTTTAAAAAATATCCTTCAAAATCCTGAATCTTTTCGTAAAATTCCTTGTCATGGCTCTTGATTTCCCAAAAAACAAAAACCCAAAGAGGATCGCGAATTAATGTCTTTATATACGTTATATTGTATTGCTTGGGCAACGGCACGGGGTCCAAAAATTCCGCTTCCTCAAAGGGAACTTCTTCGCCCCTGTCCGAATCGTTTTCATCATCGTTTTCCGCTTCCAGTATTTCTTCAATGATAAAAATACGATCCAATCCCGGGGGAATATCAATACCCGCGTTATCCGCCAGGACAGCCAATTCCCGGGTAGTCAGACTTTCCAGGTAACGGCGTGTCAAATGACATTCATCCATACCCGGATTATCATGAAAAAAAAGAGAGGGGGTGTCAAGGCTTTGAATTGAATCACGCAAACTCTAACTCAAAATGACCTGATGTTCTGTCCTGAACAGAATTCAACATGGCCTGAACTATTAATTCCTTATATTACAAGGAGTTAGCTTACTTGATAATAACGCAGTCGTACTGAACTATTGGTTTTTATAATTTGTTGCTATATAATGACTTACAGTATCCTGCCGGCCCTGGCCGGGGCATAAACCATGACGGAATGCCGCGGGTATATCAAAAAAATCATTGGCCTATGGGGGGGTCGAAACTTGAGGCTCTCAGCGTTGACCTTATGATGCCTTATCTTTTCGGCCTTGACCGATCCGGAAGACGGAAGAACCGTTTTTTAGAAATTTTAGAAAAAGTTTTACAGAAACGCTCTGACAGATTGATTAATCTAAAAAAAATGATATAAACATAGACTATCAAATCCCCATACCGATCCCTCAAAACTAACTGAGCCTGTTCCAAAACCGTGCGCGTTTAGCGCACAGTCAATTAGTTTTGGAACAGCTTCAACTTTCTCTTGTTTCCTCCGTATAACTCCAGGGAACCAAAGGTTCCAAGTAACCCGTGGTTGATTTTTTTTCTTTCTGTAATTGCTCTTATCACGCGGTTTAGTGTAATCAACCTGATAGTCACATCTCTGGTACAAAAACCTGATTAGTGATAATATCTTTGTGGCTGATAACAGATACTAAATTAAAAAGGGGTTAAAACATGAGTATCGGCATTGTTTTTCTCGTGGTGTTTCTTGCCGTGATGACCGGAGCCGGCATCTGGGGTATGCGCAAGACCAAAACCCTGGGCGACTTTTTCCTGGGCGGGAGGACCCTGGGTCCGTGGGTTTCCGCAGTAGCTTACGGAACATCCTACTTTTCCGCAGTGATCTTCATCGGATTCGCCGGCACCCAGGGGTGGCAGTTCGGCCTTAACGCCCTGTGGATAGCCATAGGGAACGCCGCCATCGGCGCCGGAGCCGCGTGGCTTGTCCTGGCCCGAAGGACCCGGCGAATGACTCAGAACCTGGACTCCATGACCATGCCGGAATTCCTCCAGGAACGGTATGGGGCCAAACACTTAAAGCCCGTGGCGGCATCCCTCATCTTCTTCTTTTTGCTCCCCTATTCGGCGTCGGTCTTCAAAGGATTGGGGCACCTTTTCGAAGCGGTGTTCCACATTCCCTACGACATAGCCCTCCTCATCATGATTGTGTTTACCGGGGTCTACCTTATCCTGGGCGGTTATTTCGCCATAGCCGTCACCGACTTCATTCAGGGGATCATCATGTTTTTCGGCGCGGCGATAATGGTCCTGGTCCTCACTTCTCCCGAAGGCGGCGTCTTCGGAATCCTGGGGAAAATAGCGGAAAACTACCAAATCAACGTTCCCCCCGAACGGCAGCCTTCCGCGCTGACAGTGCTTTCCCTGGTGTTCATGACCAGCTTCGGTACCTGGGGTCTGCCCCAAATGACGCAGAAGTTCTACGCTATCAAGAGCGAAAAAGTCATCCCCAAGGCGGCAATCGTTACTACCGTCTTCGCCCTGATGATAGGTTTTACCGCCTACTACACCGGGACGTCTTCCCATGTTTTCTTCGACCTCAACACAGTACCCAAAAACGCCGCCGGGGTGATTCAGTACGATCTTATCGTCCCCACGCTTCTTACGAACAATCTGCCGCAAACTCTTCTGGCGCTGATCCTCCTCCTCATCCTTTCGGCTTCCATGTCCACCCTGTCCTCCCTGGTGCTGGTTTCCTCGTCGGCGGTGGCCATAGACCTCTACCCGTCCCGGCAGGAAGCAAAAACCGGCAAAGACCGGTCGGTAGCGATGATGCGTTTCCTCTCGCTGATTTTCATCGTCATTTCCTATTTTATTTCCCGTTTCCAAATCGGTATCATTGTGTACCTCATGTCCCTCTCCTGGGGCGTCATCTCCGGTTCCTTCGCCGCCCCCTACATACTGAGCCTCTACTCCAGACGAGTGACCAAAGCCGGGGCTTACGCGGGGTTCTTCACCGGAACGGCGGTGATGATCACCCTCTTCTTCGTCCTGGGCTCAAGCCGTTCTCCTCTGGCGGCAAGTATTGCCATCGTCGTTCCTTTCATCGTGGTACCTGTGGTGTCGTTCTTTACAAAACCGCCAAGCAAGGAACGGCTGGACAAGGCGTTTGAGGGAGTGTAGTAGCCTGTTGCACACAGACCAAGTTGTCCCATTGGCGTTGCGGTTCGCATAGCAATACCGGCAAGTTAAGAGGGGGGAAGCCGCAGACTTACAATACCCCGCCCCTTGCGGACGGGCTAACGGCCTGCCCCTCTGTGGGGACGCCCCGGACCTCTAACATCCGCCGTTGAATATTCCGGAAGGGGGGCCTGTTTCCGTAACATCTTTTGGATGCAAGCAACCCTTTACCGGCCCCCTGCGCTCCGGCCCCAGGGCCTCCGCTACCCCCCAATAAACGAATTTTCCGCGGTTTTTTCAAAAAACATTGTTTCTTTATTTTTATTGGGTTACATTTATGATATAGAAGCTGTTCCAAAACTTCAGTTTTTGGAACAGCTTCCTTGAATTTACTGGAAAAACCGGGTTTTTGACCGGTTTTTCAAAAGCCTATGGCTCAAGCCTGTTCCAAAACCGTGCGCGTTTAGCGCACTGTCAATTAGTTTTGGAACAGGCTCAATAATGTCTGAATATTTTTATTCGTAAATGGTAAATGGGAGCGTGGTAATGCTGGTCTGGTTAAAAAAAGTTTTTTCCTCCATTTTGTTTTTGGAAATAACTGAAGTTGCTTGCAAACCAAGCGGCAAAATTTTTACCCCCCCATTCAGTTTCCAAACATTTCCAACCTTTAGCTCCCGTCCTTTCTCCCTCTCTATCTCTTGTTTCGTTCATTAATTTTTGTTCTCGATATGTCCCGTTGCGGGAAAAATCTTTAAGGAGTTGTTTATGAAAAACTCAAAACTCTTACGCTTTTTCTCTAAAGACTGCAAGCAGCATGATAGTTTACTACCAGACTGCTTGTTGCCCGGTTTCCTGGCCGCTTTTCTGCTGGCTGGATGTTTTAACCCAATTACCGCCATCCCTCCCAAATCAGGCGACCCCGTTACCGATCCCTTTACCGTTGACATCTTCATCGGCAAAGATGGTTCAGCACGGTCCGTAGCAGGTCCTGACTCGGCTCAGATAAAAGGGAGCATCCGTAACTTTATGCAGCTTATCGTTGTGGATGATGACAACAAGGCCATCGTCGCCTTTGGCGAAGACCGCAGGATAAACGATGAGGACACGGAGGGCGTACTTTCCATCAATTCCATTGCCTTTGACCGGAACTATCACTTTTTGCTTCTGATGGGTCACTGGGAACGCGATGACAACTATGATGAAAATTACAAGTATTATGATGGTACTAACGGACACGATTTTCGGCCTCCCACCCTTTTGGCTGCCGGGTTAAAAAAAGCGAAAGTAACCGGGAGTGGGAAGATCAGCGTGGTGATGTGGCCTATCGTGGTGGATACGGTGTTTAGCACCGACGATGGGAACCTAACCGCCGCGCCGGTGATAACTACCGGGAACCCCGGAAAAGTTACCCTGCGCCACCCAGTAGACTGGAACGTAATATGGACCATAAAACAGGGTGCCACCGGGAACGGCTTTACCGACCTGGTGAAAGCCCAGCAGGTAATACCCGCCTATGCTGAAGAAGAAGCCCTGCAACTCAAGAGTAAGCCCCAAACCATGGTAAGGATAGGGGCCGAAAACGGAACGTGGACCCCTATTGGGGACGAGGCGGCCCTGAACGGAAAAATCATCACCCAGCCTATAAAGACCTATACATCCGGGATTACCAAGATAGGGACGGAAGGCTCCGTAAACTTCAAACTTGAGTATATACCCTTTAACCTGAAAGGGACGGAGGGAACGAACCCATGGAACAAGTATGACGGGGAATCGATCTTTGACCTGAGCAAGGGAGGCCCGGTGTGGATAATCCGCAACGGGGTAAACGACGAGACCCAGAAGGATGACACGGACTTTACCAAGTTTGGGAATAAGGCGGGATACAACGGGAACGGGGCGGTACGGTTCGTTATAGCCCCCAAGACTCCTGCTAACGGCAGCACCCTGAAAATCGAAGACGGAAAGTTCTTGGGGCCTGGAGAGTCAAAGCCGGCTACTACGCCGAATATATCCTTTACTACCGGCGGATATGAGGGCGAGGCGGAAGTGTACTACGCGGTAGTGGAGAAAGGGCACATACCAGATCATTCTGACTATACCGGGAAGCTTAATTCCGTGGCGGCGACTGTTATTCCCTCACCTCCCGATCTTCCTGAGCCGCACAAACAACAGATAACCCTGCTTGAGAATCAGGTAGGCGGCGGTTACGACGTGTATGTGATCATCTACAAGGATGGGGAGGTAAGCGACCACATTGTTATCAATACGGCGGCGGGTGATGAGGATGTTGACTGGATTTGGGGTGATGAAGTGTACATAAGGTCCAACGGGCTTGATACCAACAGGGGCGACCCGGCTCATCCTCTGAAAACGGTACAAAAGGCGCTGGAAAAGATTAGTGGTATGTATACTTCAACCGATTGGCCGGGAGAGACAAGTGTCAAAATCGTTATTATGGATACGGTAGAAGTAGCGGAGATGATTACCATAGATAACGATTCAAAAAAATATCCGCCTATAGTCCTTACCGATAAGGGGAATGACGGAATCTTACAGGCGCTGAATTCTATATCTATAAAGGGTGGAGATACCCTGTTGAAATTAACAAACAGCGCCAAAGTGACCCTGGAAGGCAGCCTGACTCTGGCGGGAACCCGCGTTAAGGCCGATAACATCAGAGGGGTATACGTGAGTACCGGTGGTGAGTTTACCATGAACGGCGGGAAAATATCAGGCAATCAGGCTTATTACTACGGCGGCGGGGTATTTGTGAAGAACGACGGTAAGTTTACCATGAACGGCGGGGAAATATTAGTCAATCAGGTTGATTACTATGGCGGCGGGGTATTTGTGGACGGCGATGGCGAGTTTACCATGAGCGGCGGGAAAATATCAGGCAATCAGGCTTATTACGGCGGCGGCGGGGTATTTGTGAAGAACGGCGGTGAGTTTATCATGGTGGACGACGGAGTAATCGAGGATAATTCCTCTCAATATGACGGCGGCGGGGTATATGTGACTGGCAGTATGTTTACCATGGACGGCGGGAAAATATCAGACAATTACCTCATCCAACATGGTCTTGGCGGCGGGGTATACGTACAAGACGGTACATTTACTATGAATAAGGGAGAAATCTCGAACAATCGCGCTCAAGGCGGTGGCGGGGTATCAGTGCAGGGAGGCAACAGTACATTTACCATGATCGACGGGGAAATCTCGGGCAATTGTGCCAGAGCTGTTGGTGGGTTCGCTTGGGGCGGCGGGGTATTTATCGGTTCTGACATTGCCTTCAAAAAGACGGGCGGTATAATTTACGGCTATGACAGCGGTAACCTCACGGTCAGTAATGTCGTAGAAACCGAATCTGGCTCTGTTTGGGACGGACAAGGTCATTCGCTCTTTGTTAATGGCGGTTCCTATTGGAAAGATACTACCTTGTGGTCAAACGACAATCTGTACCACAACATTTCCGGCGAGAACAACAGTTGGTAATGTTTCCAACTCCCGGCGGACTAACGCCCGCCGGGATTACGCGCAAGGGATAGGAGGGGTTTATCCCCCGTAGCCCCGCACAGCGGGGCGAGGAGGCCGGAGCGGAACCCCGAATAGCCTGCATGGTTCCCGCTTCAGGCCTCTTTTGTTTTGCTACCTTACAGAATCCGCAAGCCCGCACTCTTCCATCAGTTCCACGTCATTCAACAGTTCCGCCGCCGGTCCCTGGGCGCGGATTGCTCCGTCCTTGAGGAGGATCACCCTGGGACAAAGTTCCACCGCAAAGGAAATATCGTGGGTGGCAATAAGCCTGGTATGGGGGAGTCCCCTTATAACGGTCATCAGGGTGCGGCGGGAACGGGGGTCCAGAAACGCGGTGGGTTCGTCCAGGAGCATCACGGAAGGTCCCATGGTCAGGACTGCGGCTATGGCGGCGAGCCGCTTCTCCCCTCCCGAAAGCCTGAGGGGTGAGCGGGAGCGGAGGCCGGTTATCCCAAGAGCGCGCAGGGCCGCATCCACCCGGCGACGCACCTCGGTTTCGTCAAGCCCCATGTTGCGGGGGCCGAAGGCGAGATCGTCATAGATGAGGGGCATAAAAAGCTGATCATCCGGGTTCTGAAACACCAAACCAACCCGGCGGCGCAGCTCTTCCCGTATAGCCGCCGCCTTCCGCCTTCCCCCCGGAGTTTCGGCCTCCGGCAGCGCTTCTACCGTGTCAACAGTAATACTGCCTTTTGTAATGGGAATAATCCCTACCATGGAAAGAAAAAGGCTTGTCTTGCCCGCTCCGTTTGCTCCGAGAATGGCGGCGGTTTCCCCATCCCCGACAGTAAAACTGATGTCTTTGACGGCTTCCGCATCCCCGCCGTAAGAAGCAGAAAGGTTCCGCAGCTCTATAATGACAGTACCCTGCCTATAAAAAACCCCAACGCGGCGGGAAGGTCAAAAAACCTGCACAGGACGCAGCCCAGGCAGACCAAGGCGAAAAACAGAAAATCCGCCGGTCTAAACGCCGGAGATTTCTCCGGTGGGGAGAACTCCCGGTCATAGCCGCGGCACTTCATGGCGGCGTAAATCCGTCCGGCCCGATCCGCGCTGCGGAGGAAAAGGCCGCCCACAAAGCTTCCCGCGTGGGCTGCGGCTATCCCCCTAGCTCCCCGGCTTCTCAGCCGGTAGGCGGTATACATGGAGCGGACCTCCCACAGGAGAACGGCGGTATAGCGGTAACACATTTCAAGAACAGTCATAAAGACACTGGGAACGCAAAAACGCCTGAACTGGAGGGAAAGCTTCGGCCAGGGAGTCGTAGCGATAAGGATCAATACGGCGGAAGCACAGAGAAGAGCGCGGAGCAACAATGTACAAAGGGATATAAAACCGAAACTCACCCCCAGGGCGCCCAAACGAAAGGCGGTCTCCCGCTCAAATATACAGTTGGAAATTCCCGTAAAAAGACAAAACGGCAGGGCCAAGGCCGCCCGGCGGAAGAGAATCGCCATGGGGAGTTCCCCAAGGGCGATAAGAACGCTGGGATAAAAGAGGAAAGGCAACAGGGGCCGCAGGGCATGGCGGTCAAAGGAGACCGCAGTAATCAGGAAGATCACTGCGGCGGCGATCTTCACCGCCGGGTGAAGGCGGTGAATGACGCTGTTCCCCCCGGAAAGACGCTCCAGGGCGTAGAGTTCTTCCGGTTTTTGGTATATGCCTGTCAAGCCGCCTCCCCGCCTTATGCGGCCTTGAGCCGGTTCTTTTTGACCCGGTAGATGAGATACCCGGTCCCCCCGGCAAGAATACAGGTAAGAACCGACCCCAGGACGCCCGCAACGGAAGTTCCCGCAGCGGAACCTTCTTCCCCTTCGGCGGAGAGGAAGCCGTAATCGGGCATAAACGCCGTCGCTTCCTGTATGGCCCCGGCGCGCCGGAGCACAGGACCTGCGGCCTCCAACTCTGCGGCGCCGCCCCCTTTGTCAAGGGTCTTTTCCATAGCCCACTCAAGACCATCGGGATACGCGGAAGCAAAAAGGGAAAGGAGTCCGCCGGTGACAAGGGTAAGCGCGGCGAGGCACACCAACACTTTTTTAAGAGAAATCCCCGCCGCTACAGGCTCCCCATTAACGCCGCTTTCGGCAATTTCCGGCCGCAGGGCGTACACAAAGTTCAGAACCGCTGCGGTAATGACCCCTTCAACAACGCCTATGGCCAGATGTATGGGCTGCATCAAGAGGACAAAGACGGAAAACGGCAGGGCTGTGACGCCGGAAAGCTGGGTTTCCGCCACCACCCCAAAAGCGCCGATCTGGAGACCGATTACCGCCGACAGTATTGATGCGGCGGTTATCGTTTTAGCAGAAATACTTTTTTTCAAAAGAGGTCTAAAAATAAGGGGATACACAAAGAGGCAAGGGACCACCCCCATATTAAAAATATTGCACCCCAGAGCCAAAAGTCCGCCATCGGCGAAGAACAGACATTGTATCGCCAGTACCGCCGCAAGGGAAAGAAGCGCCGGATAGGGCCCCAGGAGTCCCGCAAGCAAAATGCCGCCGCCTATGTGCCCGCTTGAACCCGTACCGGGAATGGTAAAGTTTATCATCTGGGCCGCAAACACAAAAGATGCCGCGACAGCCATGAGGGGAACCTTTTGTTCACCCAGTTCTTTTTTTATTTTCCCCGCGGAATAAGACACCGCAAGGGCGCCCGCTATCCAGCCGGCGCCGCCCACGGCAGGGGAAATCAACGCATCAGCCATGTGCATAAATGTACCTCCATACCTTAAATATTGGAACGATAGAGGCTTTACCAAAATTTCAGTTTTGGGAAAGCCTCCCTGAAATTCGCAGTTTTGTCGAACCTTCAGTTCGCGGGCTGAAAGCCTGAAAAACTGCAAGAGTCCGTCCCATCGAACCGGAGATTCGCACCGTGCGCATTAGCGCACAGTCAATTAGTTTTGGGACAGACTCGATGATCCGTTTTTTCGGACTGCGGACATTCCGCCCACATACGGTTGATCAGGTTCGCCTGATAACCGGCGCCGAAGCCGTTATCTATGTTCACCACCGATATTCCGGGGGAACAGGAATTGAGCATCCCCAGCAGGGCGGAGATGCCGCCGAAGGAAGCCCCGTATCCCACGCTCGTGGGCACAGCGATCACCGGCACGGCGACCAGCCCGGCGACGACCGAAGCCAGGGCGCCTTCCATGCCGGCCACAACGACCACGACCACGGCCTTTCTGATTTCCGGGAGCCGGGCAAAGAGCCGGTATATCCCGGCCACTCCCACATCAGTTGTCAGAATGACACGGCTCCCCAGGAATTCGGCGGTATTGACCGCCTCCTTCGCCACCGGAAGATCCGAAGTCCCGGCGGCAGCCACCGCCACAAGGCCCTTCCGTTCCCCAGGCGGCAGGACGCTCCCTATCGTGAGGGTCCGCCCCGTCTCGTCGTACACTGCTTCAGGGAAGCGGCGGAGTATACGCTCTGCCAGGGCCGGCCCGGCCCTGGTGCCCAGCACGGGCAGGGACAGTTCCCTCATCCTGACCATGACGGCTTCGGCCTGGTCCACGGTCTTCCCCTGGCAGTACACGACCTCCGGGTATCCGGTCCTCTCCGCCCGCCGGACATCCAGCAACGCAAAGTCGAGAACGCCGTCTCCGAGGACCGAATCCGGCGACAGTGTTTCTGCCGGCGGTATTTCCGGTGACACCATTACTGCTTGTCCTTGAGGATGCGGTTCAGGTTTCCCATGACGTAACCTTCAAGTTCCAGGGCGACAAACAAAAAACCGCAGGACTTGAGAATCCGGGAAACCTGATCCGCCAGAGCATCGTCAAAAAAACGCCGCCTTTCTTCCCGATCGACTTCAATCCTCGCAATATCCCCATGGGAACGCACGCGGAACTGCCTGAAGCCTAAAGACCGCAGATGTTCCTCGGCCTTTTCCACCCTGGCCAGCTTATCCCGGTCTATACGCTCCCCGTAAGGAATGCGGGATGCCAGGCAGGCGAAAGCCGGCTTGTCCCAGGTGGGCAGGGCGAAGCGCCGGGAAAGCTCCCGGACCTCAGCTTTCCCAAGACCCGCCTCCCGGAGGGGGCTAAAGACGCCGAGTTCTTCCAGGGCTTTAAGACCCGGACGGTAATCAGAAAGATCATCCCGGTTGGAACCGTCCAGCACGGCAGCGATCCCCCGTTTCCGGGCTTCTTCCAGGATGCGGCCGAATTCCCGCTTCTTGCAGAAATAACACCGTTCCCCGGAATTCACAGCTATGTCTTCGTCAATCTCCGGTTCTTCAATACATATATGTTCAATTCCGGTCTGACCGGCGATACGGGCGGCCCAGTCAAGCTCGCTTCCGGGCAACATGGGAGAAACCACGGTAACGGCAATTGCCCGCTTTCCCAGGGCTGTTACCGCCGCGTGACAGAGAAATGAGCTGTCCACTCCTCCTGAAAAAGCCACCGCCGCGCTCTTCCGTTGGGCGATCACGGCGAGGAGACATTCGTATTTTTCATCCAAAGTGAAATTTTCAATCTTCCCGGCCTGCATTGCATACTTTTCCTGCACTTCCATAACACGCGATCCTGATAAAAATATGGGGAGTTCATCTCCAGAATTTCCCTTCACGGGATTATGAGGCGGGGGCTTCATGCCCTTATTTCAGCATAGCGGTATAGGGACGAGTTTGTCAATACCACGCGTTGCCTCATAAATAATCTAACCCAAAAGAAGTCATGCCTCAAAATAAAATTCTAACCCAAATAAACTCTTCTGATGGAGGGATCGGAAGACAATATGAGGTTACCACTCAACATGAAACAGACACTGACCGGGAATCTTGCTCCCCA
>JAITBO010000190.1 GCA_031283505.1 Treponema sp.
CCTGTTAAAAACCTCCCGGCATTTTTTAAGGCTTACCTTGTAATCAACGGAAATGAGTTCCGCGCCGATGTCGTTGAGCAGATCGAGACGGTTTTCGATATTGCCGCAGATGTGGAGGGCGGTGCGTACTTTTTTTGCCCTCAGGGCGGTAAAAACTTTTTCAAACGCCGGGACCGCGAAGGTTTCAAAATGTTTACGCGAAACCATATCTCCTGAAGTAGTCGGTTCGGCCAAAAGGAAAAAATCAACGCCGTTATCAATATATAACTCCGCATAGGCGATATAGAGATCGACGGTAAAATCAATAAGCCGCCGCACCGCGTCGGGATTTTTGTATATGTCCCGCATGAGGTTTTCGGCGCCATAGAGAAGCCCCGCCAGGGTAAAGGGGCCCCAGCGCGTTAAGGCGAGATAATTTTCACCGCTAACTTTTTTTGCGAGAATATTGGAAACCTTTAGGATAAACCGTATCTTTGCGTCATTTTTGATTTTATCGATGTCAAGATTTTCAACATCCGAGGGGTCTTTTACCAGGGTCTCGATTACGTCAGGAGTTCCCTTGAGGCGAAATTTAATTTTACCCCCCAGGGCGCCGATGACAATGTTGTTATACCCCGACATGGCCCACACAATATCGGAACTGACGCTGTTGTAGGCTTTGTACAGGACTTCCGCCACTTCCTCAGCCGGCGTGGCCAGGGCTTTTTCGAGGGAGAGGCCGCTGGAATTAAGGGCCCAGGCCCCCGCCGACATCAGCGTTACAGGAAGACGCGGCGTCGGTTTTAATTCCAAAAGCTTGTCGATGATTTCTTTCGGATTCATAATTCCTCCTATTAGTTTTTCCAGCGCAGAAGAAATTTCTGCAATTTGTTAAAGAAGAAGGTGATCACTGTTATGACGATACCGATAACAATGACGCCGGCGATGATGCGGGTATAATCGCCGAAATCGGAAAAATTTTTTACATAATACCCAAGGCCGCTTCTGCCGCCGATCATTTCCGCCGAGGTGAGCAGGATAAACGAAACCGTTAAACCCTGGTTACAGCCGATAAAAATCTGGGGCAGCGCGGCGGGCAGAATGATCTGAAAGAGCATGGAAATTTTCTTTACGTTAAGGGATCGGGCGGATTCGATAATCTGATGCTCCACGGTAAGCACCCCGCTCATGGTTCCCGCGAAGGCGGGCCAAAAAGAGGCGAGGAAGATCACCATAACCGAAACCGAACGGAAGGTCGGCAAAAGGGCGATGCCGTAGGGTATATACACTACAGGCGGTATGGACCCGAGGAACTTGGAAATATAAACCGCCGCGTTTCCCGCCCTGATATTCCAGCCGAGAAAAAGGCCCAGGGGAATTGCCAGGGCCACGGCGGAAACATAGCCCTGGACCACAATACCCAGGGATGTTTTGATATTACCCAGTATGATGCTCCCATCCCTCACGGTTTGTTCAAACACCGTACCGGGGGGCGGGAAAAAAGACGCCTTGAGTACGTTTAATTTCGCGGTAAAGAGGGTCCAGAGGATCATAAAAAGATACACAAAGCCGATTATGTCGGCAAACAGATTCACTGTTTCTGTTTTTTTAATTAAAAATAATATGAGCAGAAAAATGATTTCAACCGTTGTTACAAAAACAATCGCGTATCCCGGATGGGGATTTTTTGCCTTGTCCTGCAAAACCTGGATAAGCAAAAAAATAATGAACAGGATATGCGCTCCTTTAAGAAACCGGCCGGCGGCGGGGGAAGAGTTTTTTTTCATATAGTGCTCCCAAAATCATTGAAGAACAGGGCCAGAAGTTCATTCCGCAGCCGGGTATATCCGGGAGTCCGGATCAGCGAGGCGCGGTTTCGGGGCCGCTCAAAGGGGACGGATATTTCCCGGTATATCCTGCCGGGGCTGTTACTCATCATGATGATCCTGTCGGCCATAAGGATGGCTTCGTCGATGTCATGGGTAACAAAGACAACCGTCTTGCGATCCCGCGCCGGGGGGCTTGTTCCCGGCGGATACACCACGTCATCCCTGCCGCATCCCTCCCAGAGCCCGAGGAGAAGCTCCTGCAAAATAGTCCGGTTTTTGGCGTCCACCGCCCCAAAGGGTTCGTCCATGAGCAGTATTTCCGTATCCATGGCAAGTGCCCGGGCAATGGCAACCCGCTGCCTCATCCCCCCGGAGAGCTGTCCGGGGTATTTGTTTTTAAAATTCTCAAGCCCTACCCTGGATAAAAAAGCGGCGGCTTTATTGAGCCGTTCCCGGCGGGACAGATTTTTTTGCACCTGTTTGATTCCAAAGGCCACGTTGTTCCGCGCGGTCATCCAGGGAAAAAGTGAATAATGCTGAAAGACCATGCTCCGGTCCGGACCGGGGCCGTTAATTTTTTTGCCGTCAATAGACGCCTCTCCCGCGTCGGGATAACGCAGCCCTCCCAGTATGCCCAGCAGCGTACTCTTGCCGCAGCCCGAGGAGCCTATGATGCTGACAAACTCACCTTTCCCGACTCCGAAAGATACGTCTTCCAGGGCGGTAAACATTCCGTTTCCGTCCCGGTATTGAACCGTCAGCTTGTTAACTTCAATCTTGTTCACCCGTCATCCTTTTAAA
>JAITBO010000205.1 GCA_031283505.1 Treponema sp.
GTTATAGTGTGTATACGGCATCGTTAACCTCCGATAGTTTGGTTTGTAGCTTTATTCTACCGTGTTTACGATGCCGTTTCTATGCCCTCCTATTTTCGCACTTCAAAAAAAAATGGGCCTTCCAATTTTGTCCATCCTGTCACAGATACTGTTTCTCAATTTTTTTGGAAAAAAAGAACAGGCGGAAATTCCGGTTTATGATGATGTCATGCTCAGAGAGTATATCAGCCGCCAGGACTGGGAAACCATATCCCGCTTTATCACAAGGTCCAATGCGGATTTTACCGTTTTCCGTGATGATTTTTTGGTACTCTATTCCACTATTCCCGATTTTAAGGCAGGTGTCCCCGGAACAAAGGAAGAAATGATTTCCCTCTTCGCAACGGAGAATAGCCAATACGGGTACAGCTTTGAATCTCCCGGCTGGCTGGAAGGCCATGAGTATATTCTTATCCGTCGTCATTTACAGGACAAGCCGCATCCGCCCCTGTTCCCTATTGTGAGTACTATAATGCTTCTCACCGTCCTCGTGATATTCGCAATTTCCATGTCCCTGTTCATTGCCCGTTCCATCACTAAATCGGTACTGGTTCTCGAAGACGCCACCAGGCGGATAGCCGCGGGGGAACTGGATTTAACAGTGGATGTACGGGGAAGCAATGAAATTACCTCCCTGACTACTTCTCTAAATCAAATGCGGGCCGCCCTTAAAGAAGAAGAAAACCGTCGTTGCCGCTTCATCATGGGTGTTACCCACGACCTCAAGACCCCGCTGGCTCTGATTAGAGGCTATACCGAGGCGCTTAAAGACGGTGTTACCGATGATCCGATTTCCCCTATTAACGCCACGGATATTATCATTTCAAAGGCAGATCAGCTTGAAGGCATGATAAACGATCTGCTTGAATTTGTGCGGATGGATTCCGGGGAATGGCGGAGCCGTTTGCAGAAAGCAAACCTCAGCGAATTCTTAGAAAACTTTGCCAAACGCATCAGCCTGGACGCGGAATTGTTTCGTCACCATACGGTGATAGATATATCAGTACCCCCTTCTCTTTATGTCCCTCTGGATGAACGCCTTGCTGTCCGGGTCCTTGAAAACCTCGTCAACAATGCCATCCGCTATACTCCCGATGAAACCACCATCCGGCTTGGCGCGGCGGTGGTTGAGAGGACAGTCCTCATAACAATAAGCGACAACGGTCCCGGCATAAACAAAGCCGATCTGCCCCATGTCTTTGAGGCGTTTTATCGGGGTAGTTCGTCCCGCCGGGAAGAGGGCATGGGGTTGGGTTTATCAATCGTGAAATGGGTTGTCATTTCCCACAGATGGTCAATAGCGGTTACATCGGAACAAACCGGGGATACCGCTTCTGAAACCTGCTTTACCATTACAATTCCGCTGTCCTGATAGCAACCCATAAACCTTACCACCGCTAATACTAAGGAACTGTGCATTTTTATCGGGTTTATGTTGGGCGCATCGTCTTAGGAAACTTCGTTTCCGGGTATTAGAGCAGCCTGTAGGGATTCTCCAGATACTCCCTGATCCGCGACAGGAATTGTGCGGCAGGAGCGCCGTCCACTATCCGGTGATCATAGGAAAGGGTCAGCTTCATGACCGGGTGAATCTCTACGTTCCCCTTTACCGCAACGGGCGTATCTTCAATCTTTCCCACCGCCAGGATACCCGCTTCCGGAGGGTTGATGATGGCGGTGAATTCCTCAAGGCCGTACATCCCCAGATTGGAAACCGTAAAGCTGCCCCCGGCGTACTCATCGGGTTGTAAAGTTCCGGCTCTGGCTTTTTCGGTTAGCGCCTTTATTGCCGCCGAAAGTTTCCGCAGACTAAGGAGGTCCGCGTTCTTTACCACCGGCACGATGAGACCATTGTCAACAGCCGCAGCGATTCCCAGATTGACAAAGTCCTTCCGCCATATTCCTTCCGGCGTAAGTTCCGCATTCATGACGGGAAAATCCAGCAGGGCCCGGATCGCGGCCAGGGCGATAAAGTCATTGTAGCTTACCGCTTTTTCCAGAGCCTGCCTGAGCCGTACCGCCTCGTCCATACGCACACTGATACGGTGACAGGCCTGGGCGTTTTCATTCAGGCTCTGCTTCATCCGCCCGGCAATGACCTTGCGCATACCTTGTAGGGGTATAAGGGTGCGTTTTTCGCCGCCTTCCCGCCGGGCGCGGATCACATCGTCCCGCATGATTTTTCCCCGGACTCCTGTACCGCTTATCCCGGAAAGGTCCACCCCGGAAAGCTCCGCGATTTTTTTCGCTAAGGGCGTAGCCTTGGGCCGGGCGGATTGAGCCGCCAGAATATCCTTTTCCACGATCATGCCGTCCGGCGCGGAACCCCCCAGGGACCTGTACTCTATACCCAACTCCTGAGCCCGCATCTTTGCACGGGGAGAAATAAAGACGCGCCCTTTGGAGACAGGCTCCGCCATAGGCGCCGCTGATCCACCCACAACCGTTACCGTTCCATCCGCCGCCGGAATCCCTTTGCCGGTACCTGGCCCGGCGTCCGTTTCGGACAGAAGAGCCGAAATATCCTCACCGGCGGCGCCTACAATGGCAATGGTCTGCGCGACAGGAACTACCGTGCCCACAGGAACGGTTATTTTAAGCAGTATGCCTGAAACATCGGCGTCCACAGTCATGGTTGTCTTGTCGGTTTCCATCGCAAAAAGAGGCTGCCCTTTAACGACTTCCCCGCCTTCGGGTACAAACCATTCAATAATGGTTCCCTCGGCCATTTGCAGGCCCTGTTTCGGCAGGATGATCCGTTCCGCCATAATCATTCCTCCTTAACAGGACAGGTGCAGGGCAGTTTTGACCGCCGCCGTAATGTCTGAAACCTGGGGTACCACCGCGTTTTCCAATCCAAGATTGAAAGGCAGGGAACACATTTTGGAACCGACCCGGAGGGGAGGAGCATCCAGATATTGAAAAGCCTTTTCCGTTACCTGGGCGGCAACTTCCGTACCCCAACCCATCTCGCGGTGCGCTTCGTGTACCGTAATAAGCCTGCCGGTTTTTTTCACCGATGCGGCGATGGTATCAATATCCAAGGGAACCAGAGTCCGGGGATCGATTACCTCAACGGAGATACCTTCTTTGGCGAGAATGTCCGCAGCCTCCAGAGATTTTCCGCGGTACAGGAAGTTGGCAACGATGGTGGCGTCCGTACCTTCCCGCAGCACATCCGCTTTTCCAAAGGGAACGGCGAATTCCGGGTCTTCCGGCACTTCTCCCCTGGTATTGTACATGGCCTTGTGTTCAAAGAAGAGTACCGGATTATCGTCCCGAATGGCGGTACGCAGTAATCCCGCCGCATCCGCCGGACAGGAAGGCGTCACTACCTTGATTCCGGGGATGTTCATCATCATGGATTCTACGGATTGGGAATGTTGAGCCCCGTTGCCCCGGCCTATTCCCTGCTGGCCCCGTATCACCAGGGGAACCTTTACCTTGCCGCCGAACATATAACGGATCTTGGCCGCCTGGTTGAGCACCTGATCCATAGCCAGGTAGAGGAAGTCCATATACATCAGTTCTACTACCGGACGCATACCGACGCTGGCGGCGCCTACTCCCATGCCGACAAAGGTGTTTTCCGAAATGGGAGTGTTCCTCACCCGTTCTTCGCCGAATTCTTCCAGCAAACCGCGGGTACAGCCGAAGATGCCCCCTGTCTTGCAATATCTTCGCCCATGATAAACACTTCCGGGTCCCGGCGCATTTCTTCCGCCAGAATGTCCCGTATGGCCATTGCGTAGGTCTTGACGCTCATTTCGGAGAACCTCCCTCTACGTACATACCGTCCATGACATGAACAGGGTCCGGTTCGGGGCTGGAAAGGGCAAAATCCGCCGCCTCCGCGACTTCTTTCCGCGCCCGTTCATCTATGGCGTCCAATTCATTTTCCCCGGCGGCACATTTTTCCAGAAGATAGGCGCGGAATCGCTTGAGAGGGCATTTTTCCATCCAGGCCGCAACTTCTTCCCTGGTACGGTACACCTCCGGGTCCCCGGTCCAGTGGCCCTTCCAACGGTAAGTTTTCGCCTCTATCAGCGAAGGGCCTTCCCCCCTCCGCGCCCGCTCAAGGCACTCCGAGAAGGTATCCAGAAGGGCAAGTACATCGTTCCCGTCTATAACGTAACCCGGCATGGCATATCCCGCAGCCCGGTCGGCAATATTTTTTACCGCAGTAGATTGACTTACGGGAGTCGAGATGCCGAAACCATTGTTTTCGCAGACGAAGACCAGAGGCAGCTTCCAGACAGCGGCCAAATTCAAAGATTCGTGGAAAGTCCCCTGGTTGGACGCGCCGTCACTGAAAAAGGCGACCGTAATCCGGTCCGTTTTCCTCAATTTCTGCGCCAGCGCCCCTCCGGCGGCAATGGGCAGGCCGCCGCCTACTATGGCGTTGGCCCCCAGATTCCCCCTGGCAAGATCGCAGATATGCATGGAACCGCCCCGGCCATGGCAGAAACCGGTTTCCTTTCCCATAAGCTCCGCAAAAGCGCTCTTCAAGTCCCGGCTTTTGGCAATCCCGTGACCGTGGCCTCGGTGGGTTGATGTGATATAATCGCCATCGGTCAGCAAGGCCATGATCGAGGCGGGTATGGCTTCCTGGCCTATACACAGATGTACCGACCCCCGGAGTTTGTTCTCCTGGAAAAAACGAAAAGCTGTTTCTTCAAATAAACGGATCTGCTTCATAACAAGATAAATATCCAGCAAAAGCTCCCTGCTGTAAGGATTCTTTTCCTGTTTCACATACGTATCCTCCAATTCGCGGACGCACCCTCAACGGGGTATGTACTTAAATTATTATACTAAAGAGGGACTGGTATTACAATGAAAAAATTGGTATTATTTACATACCGAACAGGAGGCCCTATGTTTGAGCAGGTTCAGCATAAACGTATTTATGAAGAAGTAGTGGAAATGATAGTACAACGTATTCGTTCCGGTGTCCTGGTAGTCGGGCAGAAACTACCGCCGGAACGGGTATTGGCGGAGGAGATGCGGGTGAGCAGGACTTCCCTGAGGGAAGCCCTTCGGGCGCTGGAAAGCATGGGCTATATTTATTCCGTTACCGGCGGCGGTAATTACGTCAATTCCGTTTCCCTGGAGCACGTGCTGTCCCCGTTGGCCGCCATGGTTGCCCAGGACAAGAAGCTGGCCATCGACATTATCGAAGTGCGCCAGCATCTGGAAGTACACATGGCGGGGCTTGCGGCAAAGTACGCCACCAAGCAGCAGATAGCCCAGATGTACAGTGCCATTCTCAATATGCAGTCCCAGGTAGAAGCCGGGGACAGCGGGGTTGAAGGGGACAATCAGTTTCATCTGGAAATCGCCCGGGCTTCCCAGAATAAGGCCTTTGCCATCATTGTGGAACTGATAGCGGAACTTCTGGCCGAATCCCGTAAGGCTACACTGGATATACCCGGCCAGCCGGCCAAAAGTATTCAGGACCATCTGGTCATATTTGAGGCCATCCAGGCGGGGGATGAAAAGCGGGCGACAACGGCAATGGAGGAACATCTGCGGAAGGCGTACCAAAACCTAACCTACGTCAATACCGGAGCAGCGCAAGCCAGGATAAACGCACAGGAATTTTAAACACGGAGTTACACGGAGGAAAGAGGAAGGAACGCTTCTCCCTTGCCGGGTCAAGAGTCTGGCACTTTTCCCGTTTTTTAACGTATAGTAAGGCAAGGAGTTTGTTGCGCTTTGCGCATAAACCCCCAAAAAATCGCCGATCAGGCAATTTTTTACCCTGCAAATTCCGACAGCAGCCCATAAATCGTGGTTTTTGCGGCACAATGTGACACAAAAAGCTACAAGTGCAACAGGCTGCAAGGAGTATCTATGGAAGTCCGTGACCGTTACGCACCCTCCCCTACGGGGTTGCAGCACATAGGGGGGATACGAACCGCCCTCTTCAACTACCTCTTTGCCCGTTCCCGGGGAGGCAAATTCGTCCTGCGCCTGGAAGACACCGACCGTACACGGTTTGATCCGGCTTTTGTACGGAACCTTTACGACACTTTTGAGTGGCTGGGTCTTAAATGGGACGAAGGTCCGGACATAGGCGGACCTTCGGGGCCCTATGTCCAGTCGGAACGGTTCCCGTTGTACCGGAAATACGCGCAGGAACTCCTGGAAAAGGGGGAAGCCTACTATTGTTTTTGTACAGCCCAACGGCTTGAGGAAATACGGAAGGCGCGGGAAGAAGCCCGTTCCCCCGAAACAGGCTATGACCGGCGCTGCCGGGACATCCCGGCGGAGGAAGCATCCCGGCGGGCGGCGGATGGGGAGCCTTATACCATACGCCTTAAAATCCCCCTGGGGGAAAGTACGCGGTTCACCGACCTGCTTTTGGGGGATGTGGAATGGAAAAACGACGACGTGAACCCCGATCCGGTGCTTCTCAAGTCCGACGGCTTTCCAACCTACCACCTGGCCAATGTGGTGGACGATCACCTTATGGAGATAAGCCATGTACTCAGGGCCCAGGAATGGCTTTCGTCCACTCCCCTGCACATGATCCTCTACCAGGCCTTTGGGTGGAAGCCCCCGGAATTCTGCCACCTCCCCATGGTGATGGGCCAGGACGGAAAGAAACTGAGCAAACGCCACGGCGCAACGAGCATAGACGAATTCCGCCGCCAGGGCTACCTTCCTCAAGCCCTGCTCAACTACGTAGCTCTCCTGGGGGCGTCCTACGAAGAAGGGAAGGATATATATACTCTTGAGGAACTGGCCCAAAGGTTCAGCCTGGATAAACTCAACAAGGCGCCTGCGGTCTTTGATTACAAGAAGCTGGAATGGTACAACGGGCAGTATATCAGGATGAAGACGGACGGGGAGCTTGCGGCCCTGGCCCTGCCCTATGCGGCGGAGGCGGGGCTTTTCGGCAAGGCCGGCGGCGAAGGGAGCGCGGAGGACCGGACGGCGTTTACCGCCGCCATGCCCCTTATCAGGGAGCGGGTCTCGTTTTTGAGCGAAATTCCCGGCAAGCTGGGGTATCTCTTTAGGGAGCCTCCGGTCCCGGCGGCGGCGGAGTTCATCCCCAAGAAGTCGGACCTGGTACAGACAATCAGGCTCCTGGAAACAGGGAGGGACCTTGCCCCTTCCCTGGCCGTCCTGGGGGATGCGAGTGCGGAAGCGGAGGCCCTGGTAAAAGAGCGGGCCGAAACGGAGGGAGTAAAGATCGGGGACCTTTTGATGCCCCTGAGGGTGGCCGTCACCGGCGCCCGGGTCAGCCCGCCCCTCTTCGGATCCATGCGCCTTTTGGGGGCGGAGCGCTCCCTGGCGCGGATAGACGCCGCCCTGGAGGTTCTCTGTTCCGCGAAATCCGGTTCCTGAAAGACTGATTGGACTAAAAGACAGGGATAGTAGGTTGGCAAGACTAAATGTACCAATATATCAATTATCGTAAAGCATATAGATAAGGGAGCCTGTTCCAAAACTAATTGACTGTGCGCTAAACGTGCACGGTTTTGGAACAGGCTCTTGGAAAAACCGGTCAAAAACCCGTTTTTTCCAGTAAATCCAAGGAAGCTGTTCCAAAAACTGAAGTTTTGGAACAGCCTCAAGGGAAAGCTCTTATTCTTATATTGTTTTGTGTCTAAAACAGGCAGTTTAAGAAAAAAAACCACGGAGTAACACGGAGTTTTGGGTTACAAATCTTAATTTTTTCGTAACTATTCAGCCAGTCTGAAGCTAAAAAAGCATCAGATTTTGTCAAATTCAAGAGAAATTTGCTGAATTTTGGAGGTTTTTAGCACATTTTTTAGTAGGCA
>JAITBO010000277.1 GCA_031283505.1 Treponema sp.
GCATATAATGTCACTGCCCAGGGTGGCGCCGTAGACGAGGCAACTTTGGAGGGGGCTTTTACCGCCTTTACCGAAACCGGGTATTACGCTACGTACATTGGCGACTGGTGGGCAACCAAGGCTTATAATTCCCGGTATGACAACGTTTATGTTACGCCAAACCTTCAAACGGCTCTTGCGGATTTCACCGGCGTTTGGGATTCCTATTCCGACGGTTACGTCATTTCCTTTTTATCCCTGGAATATGACGATGGGAGCAACGGTCTGTGGGGAATGAATTTTGCCGGGAATATTAAATATGTTTCCGCTTACGGCACAGACACAGGGGTCATCATTATTGAATATACAGAGGAGCCTTCGATGTCCTATGCCACCGGAACCAGCGATTACGAAGGTATCTATTACAAAAAGATTGCCGATGACACTATCAAATTCGCCAATGCCTATGACGCTACCGGTACGGATACGCTTAGTCTGGCCGCAGCCATCGTCAAATTTTCCCAGACGAATGAATCGACCTTTGTTGCTAACTGGGATGGCGTGTATGCCCAATTCAAACAGCCCAATACAACGCCTGTTGACATGGGCGGACTGCGGGGGAACTGGAAAGGAGATGACGATCTCACAAATATGGGGGTTACCGATGATTCTACCTGGCTGAAAATCACCGATTACCGCCTGACGGTTTACTGGGGCAGTATTTCCCCGCTCTCACCGGCTTATTCCGGAACTATCGTACACTCAACCGATACCACGGCGGATTCAGGGTTCATCTACATTCAGTTCACCCAGGCTAAAGATGCCGGCCTTGTAGAATTGGTATATGAGGCTGACGATGGAGACTTCCTCAATTACTACTATGCGATCCGCTGGGAAAAAGACGGCGCAAAATACAAGTTTTCGGTGTACAACGATCATGATGATGTCGTAGGTAGCAATTTAGAGACCCTCAAAGGGTACTCGGAAAACCCCCAATTTCTTGAGGTCGATGATGATGATTATGAGGGCTATGGCGGCATGATCTACTATTTTAGTGAAGAAGATGTTGATAACCATATCTACGTCGGATTCACCAAACAGTAGCCAAAACCACCGGCCAACCGGACGGCGTGCTTTTGCACCCGCCTTTTAATCGTTTTTTAGAGGAGACATGATATGCCCAACGGTGAACCCTGGCTCTCCGGCAGTTGGGAACAACAGCTTGTCATGGCTGAGAATTGGCTTGCGGCGCTGGCATCCAAAGCGGAGGAGTGGAATATTCCCGCAGCGGAAGTTGCGGCCCTCAGGTGTCTGACCGAAGCCGCCGCCCTTGCCGCAGCCCGGAACGTGGAGAGGACCCTGGCGGTTGCCGCAAACTGCCGGGCCTTCTTTGACGCCCTGAACGCGGAAATGTGGTTCATCCAAAACCAGTATTTTTTCGTCCCTCCTCTCAAGGACGCCGATATTGTCTCCCTTGGCTTGAAGCCCAGGGACCAGGCCCATACGCCGGTTTCGTCCCCGGTTCTCCCCTGGCGGCTTCCGCCGGGGGAGAACCGGCCCCTGGAGACAGGTGTTCAGCGCGGCTATTCATTAGGAACTGCCGCCGGCCACCGGCGTATAAATAAAATGCACAGTTCCAAGGTAGATTAAATCTATATGAAGAAGATAAGAGGCCGGATGATCCGGCGCATTGCGTGGTTCCTGGCGGGCCTGTTCCTCTTTGCCGCCTGCCCCCAGGAACCGGAAATTTCCGTAAACAGCCCTCCGGCTATACCGGAAGGGCTTGCCCTTGAAAGCGGAGACGGCAGACTCTATGCAAGCTGGCAGCCCGCGGCGGGGGCTGCGGAATACCGCCTGTATTGGAGCGGCACAGAGACGCTGCCCGCCGAACCGGGCATGACAACCTCCGTTACCAGCGCAGTTATTACCGGCCTTACTAACGATCGGGAATACACGGTATGGGTCAAAGCCGTAAATTCCGCCGGGGAAAGCGGTTTAAGCGATCCGGCAAAAGGAACGCCCGCTGCCCGTGCGCTGCCCGGACAATACATTGATTTTGCGAACATAAGCGGCGGCACGGTAACCGGCAGCGATACTTACGCTATCATCGTTACGGTGCCCACGGATCCTCCCGGCTACACCAACGCAGGCACAAGCTCCGTCCGCAAGGGCCTATTCGTAGAAGGCCGCACGGTCAGTATCGAGCCCTTCGCCATGGCAAAATACGAAACCACCCAGGACCTCTGGTTTGCCGTGCAGGACTGGGCCCTTGGACGGGGGTATCAATTTCAAAATAAAAAAAACGCCCTCTCAGAGGCCAACAAAATCAAACCCGTCGTAGGAATAAGCTGGCGGGATGCCATAGTCTGGTGCAACGCCTACAGTGAAATGGCGGAGCTGGAGCCGGTATACCGGGACGGAAGCGGCGTTGTACTAAAGGATTCCCGGAACGCCAACGCCTGCGACAACGCGGCGATGGACAAAACCAAAAACGGTTTCCGCCTGCCCACGGAGGCCGAGCGGGAATTCGCCGCTCGTGGAGGAGACCCCAGTCAGGTTGACTGGTCCTATCTATACGCAGGCGGCAACGATGCGGATACAGTCGCCTGGCATCACGGCAATTCGGCCTATCAGACCAAAACCGTGGGCGCAAAAAGCGCGAACCGCCTGGGCATCCACGATCTTTCCGGGAACGTGCAGGAATGGTGCTGGGACTGGATGAATTACGCGGTGGATGTAACGGCGGCCACCCCCGTTGACGGAGCGGACTACAGCGGGACTTCTCCCCTGGCCAATCAAAAACCCTTTAACGGCGGCGGGGTAGGTTCCAATGTAACCTTGTCCTGCGTGGCCTACCGCTGGGGCTTTGCCCCGAATTATACCGACGATTACGTCGGCTTCCGGGTGGTCCGCAAGCAATGAGCAAAAAAATCCCCTCGTTTCTTCGTGTTTGCCTCGCTTTTTTCGCCTTCGCGGTCGTACTGTTTCTTCCGGGCTGCGAGCTTTACGGAAAAGTCGGCGGGGACGGGGCCAATATTCCCGGCAGCCTGCCTTTCCTGCTGCGGGGACGGTGGGTGTATATCCAGCCCGGAAACACGGTTCCTGCGGAACAGTATACCATTACCGATACCTCCATTACCTACGGCTATGCCGGCAGTCCTTCTGTTTTCGACTACACGGGGACCATAGCTTTTGTGTCCAATTACAGTTCCAATTCGGGGGTCATCATCGTTCGGTACGATCCCGGCAAAAAACCAAGCTACGACCTGTACAATGGCGGGGACTTCGGCGCGGTCTATTACCGGAACGCCCAGGCCGATTCCATACAGCTTGCCAACGCGATCAACCTCTCCGGCATGAGCGCCCCGGACACCAATACCCTGGAGGAGGCGGTGAAAAAATTCACCCGGACAGCCATGGGCGCGTATATAAACTGGGGGAACGTCCAGCCCCAGCGGAGGATAGGGGAATGAGATTCTTCCGTCCCGCGCCGTTCCTTCCGCTCCTTCTTCTTTTGGCCTTTCCCTTCAGCGGGAACCTCCCGGCCCAGGAAAGTCCCGGCGGGGAGCAGGATTATGGGGAAGAAGATTTTTATGACGAAGACCTTCTTTTGATGGAAGGAGAAGGGCTTACCGTTGTGGGAACCACCGAGACGACCCAGCAAATGGCGGTCATTTCCAGGGAAGAAATAGAGCAGGCCCATGCCCCGGATATACCCGCCCTGCTGGAAGAAAAACTGTCCCTGGGGATAACCCGCTACGGTTCCTACGGGAATATGGCGGATGTGAACATCCGGGGCTTTGACACCGAACGGGTTGCGATCCTTGTTGACGGGGTTCCGGTGAATTCCAACCGCTCCGGCGAATTCGACTTTAACCAGGTGGATATTAACGCTGTCGAACGGATCGAAGTCGTCTACGGCGGCTCCGACACCAAATACAATGTGTCCGGGGCCCTGGGCGGGGTACTCAACATCATCACCATAAAGAAGGAAAAACCCGGCTTCCGGTTCGGCGGGGGCTTTTCAAACACCGGGGCCTTGCCGGGCAGGTACAACACCCAGTACGGCGGGATAGAAAGCCCCCAATGGCAGGATCTGGCGGACGCTCAAAGTCTTAATATCTTTGGCGCTTACGGGGCGGAAAAAAATTCCTTTAGGGTAAACCTCTTCGGGAACCGCGCCGGAAACCACTTTCTCTATCAGGATTACTACGGCTATGCCCGCAGAAAAGAAGGCAACGAGGTTTGGGACCTGGGGGCTTCCCTGGCCTGGGCCCGGGACCTGGGGGACTATTCGACACTGGTTCTGTCCGCCGATACCTATTACGGAGACAAAAACATTCCCCTGTCCGGCTATACCGCAGAAAAGGCAAAGGAGAAAGATTTCTCCGTCCGGCAAAACGTCATGCTGGATATGCCCCGCTTCTTCCGGGACGACCTTGCCATGGAAGCCTCCGTCAGCCACGGGTGGCAGACCCTGAATTACGATCCGGGACGCGGCGCTTCCCTGCACAAGGAACAAAGCCTGACCCTGATAAACCGCTGGGACTGGTATCTTCTGCCGAAAATCACCCTTAAAGCGGGAGGGGACTACCGCTATACCTATATTGATTCCACCAACGATGGCCGGCATACCGGGCACAGAGGCGGCGTCTACCTGACCGGGGAATACGCACCCTCAGGACAATTTCTGCTGATTCCGTCGATAAAAGCGGTCACCGACGGGATCTCCGTCGCGCCGGTTCCAAAGTTCGGCATTCTCTGGAAGGCCCGTGAGACCCTCGCCCTGAAAAACAACTATTTCCGGGTCTTCAAATTCCCCGACTTTGACGATCTCTACTGGAAGCAGGAAGGATTTTCGGGCAACCCCGGCCTCAAGCCCGAGGACGGCTGGGGGGCGGACCTGGGCGCCGAATACCGGCCAAAATCATGGCTCACCTTTGAGGGCGTTTTTCATACCGCCTGGACAAAAGACTCTATCCACTGGAGCAACGCCGGAGGCTCCTGGACGCCGAGAAATACCGGAGAAGCCTGTTTCTTCGGCCTTGACGCCAGGCTTCAATTCAAAATCCCGGTTTCCCTTGGGCCGGTAACAAAAATAAGCCCCGGCGTCTCCTATCAGCATCTCCTTAGTTATCTCCTCTCCGGGGACCTGGACTTTGCGTCGGACAAACGAATACCCTATATGCCCCGGCATCTCCTGGGCGTCTCCCTGGACATCCACTGGAATACCGGCGCCCGGCGGCCCGGCGGCTCCCTTTCCGTTTCCGGCCATTATGAAAGCCTCCGTTTTGCCGATACGGGGAACATCGTCAAGCTGGACCCCTTTTTTCTCCTTAATATAACGGTGAATCAGGGGATCGGCAAAAACATCACCGCCTTCGGAAGCCTCCGTAACGCCCTCAACACCCATTATGTTTCCTTTGCCGAATACCCCATGCCGGGGCTTACCGTTACCCTGGGGCTGCGGATGAATTTTGAGGTCCCTCCGGCGGAAAAAACCGCAAAACCCCGGAAGGAATAGGAGGCCGAATGTTTTTTTGGGCGCATTTCCGGCGCTCCGCACCGGAAACCGGGCTATCCGCTCTAATAGAAAATCCCTTCGGACCAAAGGTCCGGCGGGAATTTTCTATTCCGCTTCTATCCCTTGCGCGTTTCGGACGCCCGGCGGTTCTCCCCCTGCTCCTGGGTTTGGTTCTGGCCCTCAGCGGCTGTAGCCGGGAAAACCGGGGCGGCGGGAATCGGAATGTTCTTGACCCCTCAGGCGGCAGGATCGCCCTTCCCGCAACAGTGGAACGGATCGTCTCCACCGCCCCGTCAAACACGGAAATAATCGCGGCCCTGGGGTTCGGGGACAAGATTGTCGCCATGGACAAATATTCCGCGGCGGTGGAGGGGGTCGCCGGGAAGCCCCTTCTCATCGACTTCGCCTATCCCGACGGGGAGGTAATTCTGGGCATAGAACCGGACATTGTGTTTGCCGCCGGACACAACCAAACGATTTCCGGCGCCGACCCCTTCAAGCTGATCCGGGAGACCGGGGTTCCCGTGGTCTATATCCCCACCAGCGCCAGCATCGCCGATATTTACCGAGACATACTGTTTATCGCCGAGGCCCTGGGGGTCCCCGAAAAAGGGGAGAAGCTGGCCGGGGATATGCGGGCGGAGATCGAGGAGGTGGCAAAAACCGCTTCGGCAATAACGGAAAAACAGCCGGTCTACTTTGAAATATCCCCCTTCCCCTATATGGTAACCTTTGGACAGGGAACCTATCTCGACGAGATGCTCGGTGTCATCGGGGCGGTGAATATCTTCGCCGGCGAAAAAAGCTGGTTTTCCCCCTCCCCGGAGGCTGTCATCGAAAGGAACCCCGGCGTGATCCTTACCCTGGCCGGTTCCGTGGAGGATCCTCTAAAGGATATGCAAAGCCGGCCCGGTTTTGAGGCCCTTGACGCGGTAAAAAACAACAGGGTGTACGCTATAGACGCCGATTCGGCGTCCCGTCCTTCCCATCATATTGTTTTTGCCCTAAAACAAATGGCTGCGGCGGTATACCCGGATCTGTTTTAGGCGTATAAAGGTTGTATGAAGAACCGTGGAAAAATAACCCTGGGGGTCCTGGTTTCTGTAATCGTACTCTGCGCCGGGATCTCTCTGGGGACTTCCCTCATCAGCCCCGGAGACACCCTGGGAGTCATCCTGTTTAAGGCGTTTAACCTGCCCCTCCGGGCCGGCCTGGACCCGAAAATCATTCCCATTGTATGGAACCTTCGCTTCCCCAGGGCGCTGCTGGCTTTTATGGCGGGGGGCGCCTTGTCCCTCAGCGGGGCGGTGTTCCAGTCCGTCCTGAAAAACCAGTTGGCCTCCCCCTATATACTGGGCGTTTCCGCCGGGGCTTCTCTTGGTGCGGCCCTGATCATACTCACCGGCTTTACGCTCCCCTTCCTGGGCGGTTTTACCCTTCCCGCAATGGGGTTTCTGGCCGGTCTTTTGACCATCTTTTTTGTCATCGGTTTTTCCTCCCGGTTGGACGGGAATTTCTCCAACAACACCATCATCCTTTTCGGCATGGTCTTCTCCCTGTTCATCAACGCCCTGCTTACCACGTTAACCGCCCTTTACCGGGAGGAACTGCGGAACCTCCTCTACTGGCAGATGGGCAGCTTCGCCCTCAAAGGGTGGTCCTACACGGGCCTGATGCTCCCCTTCCTCGTCCTTGGCTCCCTGGGCCTTTTCCGGTACACCAGAGAAATGGACATCCTCACCTTTGGGGAAGAAGAGGCCCTGTCCCTGGGGGTGGATGCCCGGAAGGTGCGGAAAAAACTGCTGGCCGCTTCCGCCGTCCTCACCGGCGGGGCGGTGGCCTTGAGCGGCGCCATAGGCTTTGTTGACCTTATCGCCCCCCATCTTGCCCGGCGCATAGTCGGCTCCGGCCATAAACACGTCCTCCCTATGTCCTTCATCACCGGGGGCGTCCTCCTCACCGTGACGGACCTCGCCGCCCGGACCGTCGTATCCCCCTCGGAGCTTCCCGTAGGAGCCGTCACCGCCATTATCGGGGCGCCCTTTTTCGCCTGGGTGTATTTTAAGAAGCGGTAGGTCATGCTGGAAATACTCAATCTGTCCGCCGGGTACAACGGCGTTGACGTGATACATGACATTACCTTGAGGGCGGATCGGGGCGAAGTCCTCTGCATCGTGGGTCCCAACGGCTGCGGCAAGAGTACCCTCTTAAAAGCCGCCGCCCGCATCATCCCCTGCCGGGGAGAAGTAAAACTGGATGGCCGGGACGCCGCATCTCTTTCGAGAAAAAGCCTGGCGAAAAAAATCGCCCTCCTGGGGCAAATGTCACAGGTTCACTTTCCCTACAGCGTCTACGATACGGCGACCCTGGGGAGATACGTCCATTCGAGGGGTTTCCTCAAAAGCCTGTCGAAGGAAGACCACGAATTCGTTACCCGCATTATACGGAAGCTGGGGCTTTACGGCGAAAAGGACCGGATGATAAACGAGCTTTCCGGCGGCCAGCTTCAGCGGGTGTTTCTGGCCCGGACTCTCGCCCAGGACCCGGACCTTATCCTGCTGGACGAGCCCACCAACCACCTGGACCTGAAGCATCAGATCGAACTGCTGCGCTACCTTGCGCGCTGGGCCAGGGAACAGCAAAAGGCCGTCATTGCCGTCCTCCACGACCTCAACCTGGCCCGCTGTTTTGGGGATAGCGTTGTTCTGATGAGCGAAGGCAGGATAGTATCCTGCGGCCCTTCCGCCCGGGCCCTGGACGGAGAAATCCTGCGGAAAGTCTACGGGATGGACATAAAAGGGTTTATGGTGGAGTCCCTGGCGCGGTGGAAAC
>JAITBO010000295.1 GCA_031283505.1 Treponema sp.
CTGGCTGAATATAGCGGAGATAGGATTAAGCGCAATGACGAGCCAGTGCCTGGATCGGCGGATAGACACGCTGGAAAAACTCAAGGGGAGCTTGCGGCATGGCAGATATGCCGCAATGAGAAGCAGAAGATAGTGAAGTGGCAGTTTACGGCAGAGGATGCCCGGATAAAACTTCATAGTTTATATTCTATCCTTTAGTCTTGCCAACCTACTAGAGCTCGTTCAGATACTTCCGGTACCGTACCGGCATGAAATGTCCCTGTAACGCGGGGTTCCGGCGGCTCTCGTTGTTGACAGACCGGTGATACTTCCGCCACAACTCCCCCCAGGAGTCAGCCGCCGGGATTTCGCCGGTTGAGTCGGCCCCAGCTTGGAAGGCGGGTGTCTCTGTGCGGGCCGGTCCCATAAGGGTGGCGGCGGAGTATCGCGGGACCGCCGCCCGGACAAGCCGGGGTTCCCCGTCCGCAGGGCAAACCAGGGCGAGTTGCCGCTTCTCATCCATGATTGCCCAGGGGGTATCCCCAAAACGCAGGAAGAAGTGTTCCGCCAGGTCGGGGAGGACAAAGTGGTCCGGGGCGCACCGGGCAGTGTAAACTCCCAGGCTGTCCGGGGCAAACCTGAGTAGTCCCCGGAGGCGGTCTATCTCGCGGCAGACCTTGAAAGCGGCGGCCAGGGTCGCCGCCACTGCCGGGTCCCCCCGGTCCGCAGCCGCTCGTCCGGCAGCCAGCCGTGCTTCGGGCGATCTCGTGTCCCCCGGCCTGCCGCGCCCTCCCGCCCTGGCCGCAGCTATCACCTTCCAAGCGAACCGGACAAGATCGGCGGCGATTGGGAACTCACTCATCCAACCGTAAATAAAACTATCAAAGGCGTTCGCCGAAACTGAGAACAGCTCTTTCACCGCGCCGCTGCCGGAGGGGCGGCATTCAGCGGATCCGGAGAAAACGCCGGCCCTTTCCCCTTTAGGCGGATACATCTTGCCGGCATCTTCCGTCCCGAAAAGATCCTCCTGGGCCGGATCATTCCGGTAACCCGATGCGTCAAGTTCCGGGCTGGTCAAAGCGGGGGAATACCCGCCGGAAACCGGCCTGATCCGATCCGGCAGGGGCGCTCCCCGACATACCCCATCCAGAACGACGAAGATCCCTTCAAGGCTGCCATCGTATACTACTTCCGTCATAATCGTTCCTCCCGTTAGAACTCGAACAAGGGCAGTTGAAACCCCGCGCCGTCGCTGTCCGCCAGGATGCGCCTGACCCGTCGGGGATCGTCCAGCTTGTCCAGGGCGGCGCCGGTAACAGTGATGAAGTACCGCGCCCGCTTAAGGATAACCCCCAAGCGGCGGAGACTGTCGAAGGTAAGGGACCGGGACCGCCGGGTTTCTATAATACGCCGGGACGATTTAGCCCCTATGCCCGGTACCCGGAGGAGTTCTTCGTAGTCCGCCCGGCTTACTTCCACAGGAAAATGCTCCGGGTGCTTCAAAGCCCGGGCGGTTTTGGGATCCAGATGTTTGTCCAGGTAAGAACTGTCTTCCAGGATCTCCCCGGCGGTAAAATGGTAAAACCGGAGTAGCCAGTCCGCCTGGTAGAGACGGTGTTCGCGTACCAGGGGCGGACCGGGAATGTCGGGTAGCCGAGGATCCGGAAGCCCTCCCCAGCCGGGAGACCCCACAGGGATAAAGGCGGAGTAATATACCCGGCGGAGGCCGAATTTCCGGTAGAGCGCCCCGGACAGGGTTATGATCTGCCGGTCGTTCTCTTCGGAAGCCCCTACAATGAGCTGGGTACTCTGGCCCGCCGGGGCAAAGTCCGGAGTGGAACGGATACGCCACCGGTCTTCCTCATACTCCGCGCTGGCTTCGGCCACATCTTCCATGGCGCCCAGGATCACCTTCCCGGACTTCTGGGGAGCCAGTGTTTGGAGGCTTTTGTCTGTGGGCAGTTCGATATTGGCGCTGAGCCGGTCCGCCCAACGTCCTGCCTCGCGGATGATTTTATCCCCGGTTCCGGGGATAACCTTGAGGTGTATATATCCGCCATAGCCCGCTTCGGTTCTGAGCTTCCGGGCCGTGGCGATAAGTTTCTCCATAACCATGTCCGAATCGGCGAAGATACCCGATGAGAGGAAAAGCCCCTCTATGTAGTTACGGCGGTAAAATTCGCAGGTGAGTTCCACAAGTTCATCGACAGTGAAGGAGGCCCTGGGAACGTCTGCGGACGCCCGATTGATACAGTAGGCACAGTCATAGCGGCAGACGTTGGAGTAGAGCACTTTGAGGAGGCTGACGCACCGTCCGTCCCCGGCCCAGGAATGGCATACCCCGGTGGGAACATTTACCCCGAAACCCCGCCGGTTTTTACCATGTCCCTTGTCCTCGGAACCGCCCTGAGACGCACCGCCGTGCGGTGTACCGCCGCTTGAGGCGCAGGACGCATCGTACTTTGCCGCCGCCGCCAGGATACTTATCTTTTCGCCCAGATCCATAAAAATACTATACACCCGTATAGGAAATTGCACAAGAGGGAAAATAATTCTTCCTGCCTGAAGGTAATAAGTCGAATATCGAATTTATGTTGGGCGCATCACCTTAGGAAACTTCGTTTCCTAAGGTGACCGGGCTATCCGCTATAATAAATTTTGACAGGCAAAGCCTGTCAAAATTTATTCCGCTTCTATCCCTGCGCGTTTTGGCTGGTAGATTAAATACATTAAATCGCGTGATATGCGACATTTTTTTAACCTCGCATTTTTTGCCGCACCGCGCCCTCCTTGGCGCGGGAATTTGGTGTTTTCATTTTAAGAATTAATAATTGCGCTATGTTCTTAAAATAAATAATTTTAGAAAAATAATATGGAAGAATGTTTTGAGACATCGTATGAAGTCAATTTATGTTTTTGCTCTATGTGTTTGAACGGCGGTGAAAACGGCCTTCATTGCTCTCCATAAAAAAAGAATGCCCGGTACCAAATATTTCGATAAATGTTTATCGTTAATTCAGTACCAGACACCTAGGTTTCTAAATGTACTTTTTGCGTTACCCAATTTACCGCGAGACTCTATTGCACCGTGCGTTAATAGTCCAGATTAATTACCAACGACATTATTAAGGTCGGTGCGCAAGGTTTCTATAGCCCTTGAGTCAAAACCCTGTATCCAATCTCCCCTTTCTAAATATTCTGCCTCAGCTTTTATTATTAACTGAGTTCGACTGGGATTAAAGTTACAAATAATACGTACCCTGTACGCTTCCAGAGTTTTGCCTGTATCATTCCACGTGAAATTCCAACGGGTGCGTATATAACCAACCTCTGGCTGTATCGTCTCTGATTCAAAGCCGTGTCTGTTAAGAAGAAAGGCTACTTCACGAAAAGCCTGATCAAAGTCTAAGCCTTGTCGAAGTAAAACAGTAGTTTCGCCACCACTGCCTCTTTGGAAGCTTTTTGGAATGCTAGAACACCCAAGAGCCGTTATTCCGAATGTCAGCACCAGCGCCAACATTCCCGATAAGGATTAGTTCAACAATAACATGGACAAATCATTAAGGTAGGATACGGTAGTTCCACGATTCAAAAGGGCTGATTTTTACCAGGTTAATCGTTGCAAAATCTTCATCAGACACTTTT
>JAITBO010000304.1 GCA_031283505.1 Treponema sp.
TACTCCCCCGCAAAGGTCAGGTAATCGGTGTTTTTCCGGCGTAAAAGCCGCCGCTTGCAGTATTGTTCTATGGTATAGGTGGCGGTGATAAGACAGTACCGGGAAAGACTATCCTCCCGATCATCTATGTCGAGAATGGCCTTGAAATCCTCAAGGGGTAGTAAAGTATGAAGGGTAAATCCCGAAGGTCTACCCGCAGGGCTGTTGTCCAATGCCTATCCTCCATACACAGGATAGGCCGTATTGCACCCCGCCGGTATCATCCGGTCGTATAGGTTTTATAAAAAAAGCCATTCAAAAACTTCAGTTTTGGAATGGCTTCTACAAATTTTGACTTGTTTCCGTAAAAACTTTATATTAGAAAAGCATGCAATCCAAAGCCGCCCTACAACATCACCCGAATTTTCCTAATCACCTCTTCAAGTTCACCCGCCGGCAAAACCCCTGCGGGTTCAGGAGCCAGCTCAAACGGCCCGCCCCAGGATTTTCCTCCCTTATCCTTCGGCACCAGATGAAAATGCAGATGCGGGTAGGTATCCCCAAAGGCCGCGTAATTTATTTTATCCGGCTTAAAGGCATCATAAATCGCCTTCGACGCCTTCGCCATGTCGCGCCCAAACGCCGCCACCTCATCAGCGTTCAACTGAAAGACCTCGGTCTTATGTTCCTTTAACGCCAGAATGCACCGGCCCCGGTACGCCTGATCTCTGGTAATATACAAAGTGGATACTTCCAAATCCGCCACAATCTCTACAATATCGGTAGTGCGGTTACAATACCTGCAATGCTCCATCATAAAATTCCTTTCAAGAAGCCAGAGAACACGGAGTACGCAAACCCCGCCCCCGTGTTCCCGGCTGCCAGTCCTATATTGTACCGTCCCAGGTACTCACCTTCCCCGCCTTTTTCTCCGCCTCGTCAAACCAGCGGCTGGTAACCACCTTGGTTTCCGTGTAGAACCGGTATCCGTCCTTCCCCAGGCAATGCAGATCCCCGAAAAACGAATTCTTGTGGCCGGAGAAGGGGAACATCCCCACCGGAACGGGAATCCCCACATTAACCCCCACCATGCCGCCGTCGGTGTGCCGGGCGAATTCCCGGGCGTAATACCCGTTTTGGGTGAAGATCACCGATCCGTTGGCAAAGGGATTGGCGTTCATGATTTTAAGCCCCTCCGCAAAATCCTTGATCCGTTTAATACAAAGAACCGGCCCGAATACCTCGCTGTCTCCCACGGTCATACCCGTTTTTACATGATCAAGAATCGTCGGGCCGATATAAAACCCGCCTTCGTAACCGGGCACCTTGATATTCCGGCCGTCAAGCGCCACCCTGGCCCCTTCGTCTATGCCCTTCTGTATCCAGCCTTCAACGAATTTCTTATGCCCCGCGTTTACCACCGGCCCCATGCCGGTACTTTTTTCATAGGCCGGACCAACTTTGAGCGCTTTGGCTTTCTCCACGATTGCTGCCACCAGTTTGTCGGCTACTGATTCCTGTACCACTATCGTCGGTAATGCCATACAGCGTTCCCCGGCACAGCCGAATGAGGAATTGATGATCCCCGCAGCGGTCCTTTCAATGGGAGCGTCTTCCAGTACCAAAGCGTGGTTCTTCGCTTCACACAGAGCCTGTACCCTCTTGCCGTGTTTGGCGGCGGTCTCGTAGATATGAAGCCCCACGGAAGTCGATCCCACAAAACTTATCCCCTTAATATCGGGATGGGAGAGGAATAGTTCTGCCTCATTGCGGGAACAGGTAACAATGTTAATAACGCCGTCAGGAAGCCCCGCCTCCTTGTAGAGTTCCACAATACGCAGGCATGATTGAGGAGTAAAACTTGCGGCTTTAATAACAATGGTGTTTCCACAGGCTATACACAGAGGGGACATCCAGCCCATAGGGATCATGGCCGGGAAATTAAAAGGCACAATCCCCGCAAAAACTCCCAGGGGTTCACGGTAGAGTACCGTATCAAATCCGGAAGAAGCGTCCATAAGGCTTTCTCCCATCAAGAGGGAAGGGGCGGCAATGGCCTGTTCCGTCCCCTCTTTTGCCTTAAGCACATCCCCGGCGGCTTCTTCCCATGCTTTCCCGTTTTCAAAAGCCACCAGATGCGTCAACTCGTCCATGTGTTCGATCAGGAGATCCCGTAGTTTGTAAAGGATCTGCACCCGCTTGATGATCGGCGTTCCCGACCAGAGGGGGAAAGCCACCTTTGCCGCCGCAATCGCCTGTTCCACCTCATCTTTTGTACAGCAGGGTACTTTGGCGATCACTTCCCCGGTACTCGGGTTATAGGCATCGGTGTACTTTTGTGTTTTTGATTCCACAAACCGGCCGTTGATAAACGGTTTTAATGTTTTGGGTTCACTCATGTTTATACTCCTTATTCTCCCTTCACATCGGGATCGCTAATCATAATACCCCGCACTACCGCCACAAGGTCATCGTAACTTTTCAGGAAGGCGAGCAGGGTCCGCCGGGTGGAACCGAAGTTTTCAAATTCTTCCGGCCTCATGCCCTTTTCGTCATAGGCCCGCTGGAAATCGGGAAACTTCTTTTCCAGTTCAGTGATGATTGCAGGGTCTACCGGATCGTCAATGCGGTTCTTTACTTCCACACCGGAGGCGTTGAATTTCTGCTGCCAGTCGTAGGTGATGGTCATGGACATATCGCCGCCGATAAACTGCGACCAGTGGAAATGGTTCCGGTAGGCGGCGTTAAGGAGCCGGGTACGGTATCCCCGTTCCTTATAAAGATGATAGGCTTTCTTGGCCGCCGCAACCCCGGCCCATTCAAGATAGCCCGGATTGGTAACGATGCCCTTCTTCGCGGCGACGACTTTAAGCCAGTCGTCCAGGCGGCCCACCATGATGGTACATACCGGGCTCATGCGGGAAACATCCTTCCCATCTTTCTTGCGCCGCCCAATGCCCTGTTCCACCGCCTCGGCCACGGCGATACATTGGGGCACCGTAAAGGACACCGTGGCGTTCACGCTGACCCCCCGGTAGGAGAGTTCCTCCACCGCCTCAATCCCGGCCTTTGTCGCCGGAAGTTTGATGTTGTTATTGGGATACAGGGTGTCGAAATATACCGCCTGTTCCACAATGGCTTTCGCGTCCCGGTAAAATTTGGTGTTGGTCTGGATGGAAAGCCGCCCGTTCCGTCCGTTGTTTTTGTCGTAGATCGGTTTGAGCAGTTTCGCGGCGTTTACGGAAATCATCTCTATGGTTTTCCAGGCGATGAAATCTTCGGTTGCCGTTGGGTTG
>JAITBO010000342.1 GCA_031283505.1 Treponema sp.
GTTTGAAAATCTTGAGTACCTTGGTTATTATACGTAGGGATGTATCCCATAAGGTAATTGGAGCTGCTTTCATTCGTCACTACCAGCACCTTTTCTCCTACCCGCGGGTAACGGAACAATCCCGACTCCGTACCGCCCAAGGGCATACTAATTTTGACCTCAAGAGCAGGAGTGCTAGTAATATCAGTATTAGTATTAGTATTCTTCACATAAAAAATAAATGGATCCCCTTGCTTTGTTACAATTGTTCCCCTTTTTTTTTCTTCACTCTTGCCCTGCTCATCGCTCACGGTATACTCATCAACATTCATAATTTCACCGTCCTCTTTTATATCGCCGCTTATTGCCGGTTCGGGCAGAACCGTTTTTCCGCAGCGCTCCCCCAGTCCATGCACTCCCCCTGGACCTCGGTTATTTCGCCACCGGTGTCTTCCATTCGTACTGCCAGAGTCGCCGGCCACCGCACTCTATGGTGGAGCCTGGTATTCGTAACCAAGGCGGTAATGTTCTCCCGATCCTGCATGCCGTAGAAATGCCTCAGCTCCAGGATAAGCCCCGGACGGAGGGCAAGATTAGCCGCACCCGCAGTCCACCGGGATTTGGCCGCTTCTTCAACCCGGCGCCGGACTTGCAAGATCAAGGTAATATCATCATCAACCTCGGCAGTCCCGCTCTGCCGGTCATAGCCGTGGAAAAGGCGGCTGTAGCTGACGTAACGGTCCCCTTTGTCTGTTTTACCCCACTTCCACTGATCCGATCCGTAATTGGCATTGGGATAGGTAGCATTCAGTTTAAACCCTTCAAACCCAATGGTTTTAGTCATAGCCCAGCTATCCATTTTCCAGGTATGCTGCCCCTCGTCAAATCCTAAAAAATCAAAGCTGACAACCCGCGGCTCTTCCTGTTTGTCTGAATACACCACATCAGATAGGGGAAATTGTTCACCGTCGGAAAAATAAAGATCCGCCACACCCAAGGCCCCTGCTTGCGTTTTGGGATGCACAAAGGTAAAAGAAATACCGTAAAGCCCTGCAATACCCCTAAGAAAATCCAAGTCCGAAGTCTCCGATTGATTAAAGAGCAGATTTTTTCCGTATTTGGTCTGGGAAATATAGTTCTGCTCTATCCGGGCTTTAAGGCCGTACTTGTCCAGAATGGCCTCGAATATGTCCACTGGATTCATCCGGTAATAAGGCGCGGTCAACTGGGTAAACGTGAGCCGGGCAAGCTCCGGTTCGATGATGAGGACATAACTGTAGCAATCTTTTACCTTTCCGTTACTGAACACCCCGGTGCTTCTTACCCCCGTAACGATTCCATGGAGATAACGGGTCCGTCCGGTTTTTGCGTCCCCCAATTTTTGGGTAAAGGAAAGGGAAATTCCCTTGTCCAAAAGACCGGAAAGCTCTTCCATAGGGTGCTTCTTTTCAGAAAGGACCGTCAGTTCCCCCCGGTAAAGCCGGGAGAAACCCTCTTCCAGAACCAAATCCCAGGGATACAGATCTGCACAGGCTCCCCCCGCAAGGTACAACCCCAGCGCGTTGATGTTATCTGCCATGGTATTCCTTTACACAATCTCGTTTACATTGGGACAAAGCAGCACCGCAGTGGACACCGGGAAACCCAAGGGAGAGACCCCCATGACCATACTGCCCAAGTTAGCCGTAGGCCGGCCCTTGGCAAGCTTGTTTATCGCAGTGGTCATGGTTATGGCCCCAACTATACACATGGGACCCGCCACAGCATCCCCCATACAGGCTACCGGCAGGCCCTTAACCATGGTGGTAAGGGCCCCAGGACCGATGATTACGTCCCCGGTGGCGGTTAAGTTGGCGATGGTCGCTACAGGTGTGGGCATCTAGTCCTCCTTGTTCTCAAAGGTATAGGTGAATTGTTCATCCTGCACATCAATGAGGGCCCGTTTAAGGGTATGCCCTTCCATGATATTCCGTAAGAATTCCGCACTGATCTCCGGCAGGATACTGTTGTTGATCACCGCGTCGATAAGCCGGGCCCCGCTGGCCGCGTTATCACAGCGGCGGATGATCTCGTCCTTTACCGCGTCGGTGGCGGCCAGTTCCGCCCGGTAGTTTTCCGTCACCCGCTTTTTGATCTTCCCCAGTTTAAGATCGATGATGGCATAGAGGGCTCGTTTTCCTAGAGGATAGTAGGGCACAATCTGGATACGACCTAAAAGGGCTGCGGGGAAGACCCGCATCATCTCCGGTCGAATTGCCCCTTCCAGGAACGAGGAGTCCGGTAACTTGTCTTCATCCGTGCAAAGATCTGCGATGACCCCATCTCCCACATTGGTGGTTAAGATGATAAGGGTGTTTCTAAAATTCACCAGCCGCCCCGCGCCGTCTTCCATCTGTCCCTTGTCAAAGACCTGAAAGAAGATCTCGTGTACATCCGGGTGGGCCTTTTCTACCTCGTCCAAAAGGACCACGCTGTAGGGTTTCCGTCGCACCGCTTCGGTCAGGACCCCTCCCTCGCCGTAACCCACATAGCCCGGAGGCGCTCCCTTGAGAGTGGACACCGTATGGGCCTCCTGGAATTCGCTCATGTTGATGGTAATGATATTTTCTTCACTGCCGTAGATCTGTTCTGCCAAGGCAAGGGCGGTTTCGGTCTTCCCCGTACCCGAGGGGCCCGCCAGCATGATCACCGCAATGGGTTTGTTGGGATCCGCTAAAGACGCCCGGGCAGTGGTCACCCGTTTGGAAATTATCGAAAGGCCGTGATCCTGACCAATAACCCGGCTTTGCAGTTCCTTGTCCAGGGTAAGGATAGACTGAATCTCGTCCTTCACCATCCGGCCCAGGGGTATCCCGGTCCATTCAGAAATAACCGAGGAAACCGCCTGGCTGTCCACCAAGGGGAATACCAGAGGTTCTTCTCCCTGGACCTCTGCCAGTTCTTTTCGTTTTGCCCCCAATTCCGCCTTGAGGCCTTCTTTTTCCGGGCCCTCTTTCGCTTCTTCCCTGAGCCGGATAATATCCGCCACCAAGGCTTTCTCCGTTTCGAGCCGTTTTTCTAATGTCCCCTTTTTTTCCTGTTCCCCGGCGATCTCCCCATTGATGGCCGCGAGCTTTTCCCTGTGATCAAGACCCCCGGCTTCTTCCCGGGTGAGGATATCCTTTTCCAGTTCCAATGCCTCTATCCTGCGGCGGCAGTATTCCAGTTCCGCAGGTTCCGCGTTTTGGCTCAGGGCCACCTTAGCGCAGGCAGTGTCCAAGATACTTACGGATTTATCTGGAAGCTGCCGGGCCGGGATGTAGCGCCGGGAAAGTTTTACCGCAGACCCTAGGGCCTCGTCTAGAATAGACACCTGGTGGTGGGCCTCCAAAGCAGCGGCAATGCCCCGCATCATCTCCGTGCCTTTGGCGTCGTCTGGTTCGTCCACGATGATGTTCTGGAAGCGGCGGGTCAGGGCCGGGTCCTTTTCAAAGTATTTAATGTACTCCTGGTAGGTAGTGGCGGCGATACAGCGGAGCTGCCCTCGGGCCAGGGCGGGCTTTAAAAGGTTGGCGGCGTCGTTCTGTCCTGCCTGCCCCCCGGCGCCGATCATGGTGTGGGCTTCGTCGATAAAGAGGATGATCGGGGTTTCAGAGCTTTGCACCGCCTCGATCACCTGCTTCAGGCGGTTTTCAAATTCCCCTTTCATGCTGGCTCCGGCCTGGAGGAGGCCGATGTCCAAGGAAAGAAGGCGGGTCCCCTTGAGACTGCTGGGAACATCCCCTTTGGCAAGCCGCTGGGCAAAACCTTCCACCACTGCGGTCTTGCCCACCCCCGCATCCCCGGTGATGATGGGGTTGTTCTGGCGTCGGCGCATGAGGATGTCGATGACCTTCCGGATTTCACTGTCCCGCCCGACGATGGGATCGCTTTTGCCGGAAGCTGCTATAGCGGTCATGTCCGCTGTGTAGAGCCGCAGGGCCTCAGTACTCCCCATGGCAGCGCTGCCCATGAGGGCACCTGCCTGGCCCGTAGCCCCGCTTTCTCCTGCGGATACCACGGTGGAGGTTTCCCCGGAATTCTTGAGGATCTCCTGGAATTTTTCCGCCAACATATCCCCGTTGATCTTCACAAATTCACCGCTCATGTCGTGGAGCTGCCGGGCGAATTCCGGGGTCTGCTTGACGGCGATAAGGAGGTGCCCAGTCCTGATGGCCCCTTCCTTAAACACCAGGGAGGCGATCATCCAGGCTTCCTTGATCACCAGTTCTATGGTGTTGGAAAAGTCCGAGATCGAGGAGGCCCCCCGAGGCAGAGCGTCCATAGCGGAGATCATGTCTTTGGACAATTTTCCCTCGTCCAAGGCAAAAAACCGCACCGCCTCGTGCCAGTCGGTGTTTTCCGAAAGGAGTATCTGGTTGACCCAGTGGGTCAATTCGATGTAGGGATTGCCCCTCGTTTTACAGAGAATCGTGGCGCTTTCGATTGCCTTGTACGCCTTTTCATCGAGCTTTGAAAAAAGCTGGATCCGTTTCAGTTTGCTCATAGTCTTTTTGCTCCTTTCAGCTTTATGCCGCCGGCCTTACGCCGTCTTTTCCGTATCGTTTTGCTCCCCTCTCCGCAGCCGGATAAAACGGGAAGCGTCGATCCGTAATTCCAATTCCCTGTCAGGGTTGCCAAGCCAACAGGTATATCCCAACTGGGCCGCATCGGCGTTGGCCTGAGTCCAGTCAAAACCCAGCCGCGCCGAGGAAACCGTACCCCGCTCAAGTTGCACCACAAAGCCGTAATCCAAGGGCCGGTCCAGGTAGAGGTTAACCGTCTTTAACAGCAGTTCAAAGCCGCCCCCCGGACTCATCAAATCCTGGTAGACAGCAAAGTCCACAGGTCCCATCTTTATTTCAAAGCGGCGGGTCACACAGAAGCAACTCCGCCCAATCTGTAGGTTCAAGCCCAGCACCGCGGTTTTCGGGTTGCCCAGCACCGCATGATCCTCCGCCCGGAGGTCATAGGGAGTGGTAACAAAATCCCTTACCGTCACGGCGGTCTTGAGCATACGCCGCAGAACATCTTCCAGGCCGCTCCGGTTCCGCGCCATAAAGGAAAAATTTTCCGCCCGGGAAAGGACAATAGTTTCCAAAACCGGATCAAAGTCCATCTCCGGGGGCAACCCGGCAAGGCTTTTGATCATATCCCGCACCGGATCGTCCCCCGGACGGTCAAAACTGATGCTCTGCTCATTCTGGGCAAGGGCCCGGTAATAAAACACATGCATCCGGTGATGGATAATATCCAAAAAACGCCGCCAGGTGTGGTCGTAATGACTGCGGGATCGCTGGTACACGTAGTGGGTAAATTCCAGGGGCATAGGCCCATTTACCCCCAAAAGGCCCAGGAAATAGGTGAACACTATGGCTTCAAGGCCGACCTTTGTCCCTTCAATGATTTCGGCAATATCGCTGGAAGGAAAATAGAGGTGAGGGGTTTGGCCGAAGCGGATGTTTTCATCCGAGGGGTGTTTGGCGTAACCCAGCCGAGGCTTTCCGGGGTTGTTCCGCTCCAGTTTCCGCACCAGGCCCCAAAAGTCCGGGGCAGCTATACCCTGGCGGAGAGTCTGGGACCAGGAACGGATCAGTTTTCTAAGGTCTTCCATACCGCGATCCGTCCGGATTGTTTGGTAAAAAAATGAATCTCCAAAAGGGCGTTGATCGGAGAAAAGGACTGTAAGACTTCGGCAACGATCTTACCAAAGATATAGTACCCCATGCCGGCGTAGGCCGTTTCATCCAGAGTAAAGGTGATTTTCCAGCCCGGTTCAAAAAAAACCGCCCCCCGCTCTATAAAACGGAAGGTCGTGCGCTCACTCTTCAGGGAGACGATACCCTCCAGCATCCGTTCTGTTTCCTCCCCGGACCGGATCTGATAGGAACCCAGCAGGGACCGCAATGCCTCCAGGGGAAATTTCCCGTTTTGCCATAACAGAGCGGAGAGGTTAAACACTACATGGCTTATTTTTGAAAAATCCGAACTCGCCCCCCGGTGAAAAAGGGAATACCCGGGCCGGGTTGGCCGGGCGATAAAAGCCGCCCCGCTGAGGAAGGGGCTGTGGGAATCCAAGGAAATCTCCACCGGTAACAGCAGGGGGAGGTCCCGGTTGGTACAGATCATATCCGCGGCAAATTGATATGCCTCTTCCATTTTTTTATCCTGGATCGAAAAGGAGACAAAGACCTCGGTGCCATCGTAAGAACTGCGCCGGGTAGCATAAGGATTCACCAGGCTCTTGTGGTGGTGCAGGCTGAAAAAGTTCTTTCTGCTCCGTTCTTCCAGGGGGTTATCCTCATAAAAATTATCCGCGAATAATATGGTTTCGTTCCGCTCGTTAAAAAATTCCAGCCGCTCAACCTGTACCACCTCATAATTCCGGGGGGCGGCCCGGTCAGGGACCACATGGAACTGATAGGCCTCTCGTTCAATCAAAACCCGGTCGGATCGTTTGGTAAAAAGATTCAGCGCCGACACGCAGTTGAGTCTAAGGGAAGATGACTTGAGGGAAACCAGGGAAGGTTCCCGCCGGGTAAAGACCAGAATCATCTCCACCACGTTCGCAGGGGAGGAAAAAATATTCTGGAGCTTTCCCAAGGTAAAAAACTTAAAAAAAACGGGATAGGACAAAAAATTCTGCAACGCCCGGAGTCCCCGGACATGACCCTTAATCCGTCCGGACAGGAGCTTTTCCCCGACGGCCAGGGGCATATCGCAGGAAACACCAGGACAGGGGACAAAAGGCCCCTCCTCCTTGTGGCGGACATAAACGCCCGCGGTCTCGTGCAAAATCTGGCGGAGCAACAAGGAAGCGTCCGCCTCCGCCATATTTATATAGAAGCAAAGTTGATCAACGGAAGAAGGGACGATATTCCCCACAGTAAGTTTTATCCGCAATCCCGCAAAGCCCTGGGGGTTATTGACACCGAAATCCGAAAGGTTCCGGGTTATGTATTCCGCCTCCGCCACCACAAGGGGGACCAGAGGCGTATCCTCCAGAGTTGAAAAACGGCAAGGGGTATTAATGGTGGGGATGAGGGCATCCACTACCGTCCCTGCGGGAAGGACGGTGCCGGAACGAACTTGCTCATTACCATAGTTCAGGGCCAGTTCCAGCACCGCCCCCGAAGAAATGGGGTAGAGGGCACTGGGGGCCACGGAATTTAAAACTGATTCCAGTAAATTAAAATAACTCTCGTCGAGTTTTTTTTCCACTTGGGCGGATAAAAAGGCGGTCCCCTCCAAGAGGCGTTCAATATAGGGGTCTTCGCATTCAAATTCCCCCAAACCCAAACGGCCGGCAATTTTGGGAAACTCTGCGGAAAATTCCGCCGCTAAATTTCGTATATAGGTAAGATTATCCCGGTAATAATCCAAGAGTTCCATTACTCATCCTTAATTCGCATAACTCAAACTGGCATTACCTGTCTCCAGGTCCAGCCGGGAAACAAAAAGAACCTCTTCGTCCACCTGTTCTACAGCGATGCGGCCACTGATCCGCAATTCCAACAGGGAACGCATAGCAAAATCGGGGTTAGCAAATTTCACGTCCACGGAATCCGGCGCCAGCCGGGGCTCAAAATCCCGAATCTGCTTTTTAATATGCCCCAGCAAAAATTCCCGCTCGTCGTCGCTACAGACCTTGCCGCAATAATCGGTGATCCCGTAGCCCAATACAGAATTTTCTATATCATCATGACCCTTGAACTCCGCCAGAGACAAATGAGACCGGGAACAAAAAAGCATTTCAATGTTCCTAAAAATATCGTCCTTTACCTGTTTCTCGGTTATGACATTCTGGAGGTTTTCCCGTTTCTCATAAGGCTCATCATCGGATAGACGTTTAAGTACATAGGGTTTGTACCGGACATCCTCTTTTCTGATGATCCGGCGGTTTTCATTGCCGCTTGCCATTCGCCCTCCTTATGACCTAAAAACACCCTCCGGCAGTCGGTTGCGCTGTTCATCCACATGACCGCATATCCGAACAACAAACTACCGGCGGGATGCAACCTATTCGTTGGAGATCTGATCGAAAGCCGCCTCAATGGCCCCGTCTTTGGAACCGTCGGGCTTGATCGGCGTAACCTTCCAGGTGATCTTTCCGGCTACCAGATCCACCGTTTCCACGGGCTGCTGGGACAGGGGGTCCGAGCTGGGACCGGCATCGATGGTCTTAACCGCGGCCTTGGCGACCCGCACATTTTCCAGGATAACCTCGTATACCGGAGTCTGGGCGCCGCCGATAACCCGGCAGTACTGGAGTACGGCCTTGCCGATTTTGTTGCCGTTCATGCAGTAAAGCTGGATCTTCGGCGTGGCTTTGTCCACCGCGTGGGTAATGGTAACGGGATCAAACTGCCCCCGCCCGGCCACATCCCCGCCCCGCTGGATGGATATGTTCTGACTCGTGCCGTGGGCAAAGGAAATAAGTTCCAGCCATTTGTCATGGGCCTTGTCGGCCGCCTGTCCTTCAATCCCTTCCAACTGCAAAAAATAAGTACCTGCCATAATAAATAACCTCCGTATGTATTTCTTAACCGCAAAACTTGCG
>JAITBO010000374.1 GCA_031283505.1 Treponema sp.
TATTACCTATCTGCGCACTCGGGGAGGCTGGCTATATCTGACGGTGATACTTGATCTTTATGACCGGAAAATCATCGGCTGGGCCTTCAGTACCGATATGGAGGCCGTTCATACAACCATACCCGCAATGGAGATGGCGTTTGCCAACCGGAAGGCTCGGGAGGGTCTGATATTCCATTCCGACCGGGGAGTGCAGTATTGTGCGAAAGCCTTTCGGAAAACTCTGGAGGAGCTGTGTCCCTCGGTTCACCGGAGTATGAGCCGGAAGGGGAACCGTTGGGACAACGTCTGTGCCAAATCGTTTTTCAAGACGCTGAAGAGGGAACTGGAAACCGTGGACGGCAAACATACGGCTGGGGAGGTAAGACAATCGGTGTTTATGTATGTTGAGGCGTATTATAATCGGATTCGTCTCCATTCGGCGCTTGACTATGCGGCACCTGATGGGTTTAACGGTGGGCAAGTCGCTTAACAGTGTCTACCTAACGGGGTAAAGTCCACTCCTGTCAGGAGGATGGTCGGGCCCCGGTGGCCTGATTTTGGCTAGGTTTTTGTTCCTGGGCAACCGCCCCTTTTCGACTAGATTAATTATTAGGCAATGCGACCGCTTTACACGCTCTGTTCATTTTGGGTATACTTTTTTCCAGTTAAAAGGGGCAAGTAATGGGCGGTTCCTGTATAATACAGGCTCCCGGTAAAATCAACCTGCATCTCAGGGTAGGAAACCGGCGCATCGACGGGTATCATGATCTGGAAAGTGTTTTCCTTTGCCTTGACTTTGGGGATATCCTTTGGTTTGAAACAAGGAAAGGGGGTGGCGGTGAGCCCGGCTGTTCCATACGTCTTGCCGAGGGAACGGATCCTTCTTGGGCGGAGGCTTTGGCGGGTGGCCGGAACATAATTACTCGTGCGGTGGCTCTTTTTAGGGAGCGGACAGGGTTTGATAAACCGGTACAGGTCATTCTGAAGAAGCGCATCCCCCCCGGTGGGGGCATGGGTGGCGGTTCTTCTGACGCGGCTTCGGCCCTTGTTGCCCTGGACGCCCTGGCGGGGACGGCTCTTTCCCGGGAGGTCCTGCATGAGATGGCTGCGGTCCTGGGGAGTGATGTGCCGTTTTTCCTGAGCGGAGGGGTCGCCCTGGTTTCGGGCAGGGGAGAGGTTGTCCGGCCTGTTGAGGTTTCCCGATTTGCGCCCGGATATCCCAGCGCGCCGTTTTGGGTGGTCCTGGTGAATCCGGGATTTCCCAGCGATACCGCGGAAGCCTACGCGCTTCTGGACCATGCGCGGCGCAGCGGGACGGTGGGTGTTTCCACCGGCAGGAGGATTCCGGAAGGTGAAGCCCTTGTTAAGGCCCTGGGGAAGCCCCCTGTTTCCTGGCCTTTCAGGAACGATTTTCTTCCGGTGTTTCTGGCTCCCGGCCCGGAGGGGGACGTGACTCCTTCCGGAGAGGTTTATAGGGATATTTTGGTGGATTTGCGGGTCTTTGGGGCGGATTTTTCCGGTTTGTCCGGCGCGGGATCCACGTGTTTTGGGATATTTTCCCAAAAAGGAGCGGCAGAACGGGCGGTCCAGTCGTTTTTAACTCGGTATAAGTTTGTAGAATTGACAATTCCTCTTGCGCGTTCGGCAAAGGCGGTATTACAATAAGGATAATTGATTTAGCTGGACCGAAAACAAAAGGAGCGCGTCATGGAAATAACTGATATTCGGGTCCGTAAAGTGACCGGAGAAGGGAAGTTAAAGGCGTATGTAACGGTAACATTTGATGATTGCTTTGTGGTTCATAATGTAAAAATTATCGAAGGGAAAAGTGGCGTGTTTATAGCCATGCCGAGCCGGAAGACCAGGGCGGGAGAATACAAGGATGTCGCCCATCCTATCCACCCTGAATTCCGCGCCGAATTGCAAAAGCGGATTCTGGACCGGTACGATTTTGGTAACGGACCGGACGATCCGACGGTAGAATTGTAATTATTGGGACGTAGGCAAGTGGTAAGCCACCGGGTTTTGGCTCCGGCATTCACAGGTTCGAACCCTGTCGTCCCAGATTAAGCGCCGGTGCGCTTTCACCAGGGTAAGCAGGGGCCATCACCCCGGAAAAAGTAGGATCCGTGCAGAAAATGCGGGGCATTTTATTCGTGTACGGGATCTATGTACTTCTTTTCACTGCCCGATTACAGGAGTTGTACATGAGTCAGGTTGTTTTTGCGGCCCGTAAGCGGGTTAATACGGGATCAGGGGATGCCCGCAGAGTCAGGCGGGCCGGCCGTATTCCGGCGGTTATTTACGGCCATTCCGGAACGGCGTTAACCATAGACGTAGACGCTTTGGAATTTGCCAACGGGGTAAAGGGAATTTCCGAAAGTACCATTGTAAAGGTGAATGTGGACGGAGAAGGGCATGACGCCTTCGTCAAGGCGACCCAGCGGAATATTCTGAGCGGTCAGGTCCTCCATGTGGATTTTTACGAAGTTGAAAGCGATACCCTGCTTCGCGCCCGTGTGTCGATTCAAATTGGAGGGAACCCCATAGGCGTCCGCGAAGGCGGTATTCTGGAAACTCCCCTTCATGATATCGAAGTTGAATGTCTGCCTGGAAACCTTCCGGAGCGCATCATCGTGGATGTTTCCGGTCTGGGTGTCAATCAGTCCATCCATGTGCGGGACATAGTTCTGGCGGAAGGGGTCAGGCTGATTTCCGCAGGCGATCAGGTGGTGGCTTTGGTGAAATTCGCCAAAGAGGAAAGCGCCGCCGCCGAAGAAGGGGCGGCTCAGGAAGGGCCTGCCGATTCCAAAGAACCGGCCAAGAGCTAACCGCTTAATTCTAAGCTACACGGCAAAAACAATATGCCCTGTCTCGAAGACGGGGTATGTTGTTCTTAATTTGGCATATAAGGCTTTTTCAAAACTGATCTGTTTTGGAACCGGCTCTTGTTGGGTCTGTCGATGTTCCGGAATGTTTCATTTCTAAATCCCCCTGATCTTTCTCAAGATAGTAAGTCTTTATCTCAGGTTGATCGCGCTTCCCGTATTGTATCCTTTGAGGTTGCGGTAAGCGCTGCCCTTGAGGAATGGCCGCAGGGAACGAGGTTTCTGGCGGCGGTTTCCGGGGGAGCCGATTCCACGGCCATGCTTGCGGCCTTGACAAGCGCCCGGCGTGAAAGGGGCTGGGTCCTGGGGTGCCTCCATGTGGAACACGGCATACGTCCGGCGGAAGAAAGCCGGGGAGACGCGGCGGCGGTACGGGAACTCTGTAAAAAGCTGGAGGTTCCCTGCCGGGTGGTCCACATCCCGCCGGGAGCTATTGCGGTGGCAGCCCGGTCCCGGCGCATAGGGATAGAGGCGGCGGCCCGGCTTTTCCGGCGAGCCGCCTGGAACCGGGAAGCCGCCAGGACAGGCGCGGAACGGGTGCTTGTGGCCCATACCAGGGACGACCTGCTGGAAACGGCGCTGATGCGCGTCCTCAGGGGTTCCGGACCAGCCGGGCTCGCGGTCATGCCCCGTGTCCGGGGACGGGTCCTAAGGCCCCTTCTGGAATTGAGCCGGTCCCAGGTGCTGGCGTATCTGGAAGATCGGGGCATCCCTTTTAGAACCGATTCCACCAATGCGGATACCGCCTTCCTCAGGAACCGGATCCGAAACCGGCTTGTTCCTTTTCTGGACGAACTCTTCCCCGGCTGGCGGACTTCCCTGATTAACCTGGGGGAAACCCAGCGGCTTGCCGCAGAGTTCCTCGCCGCAGAGGCGGAACGGCGTATTCCCTGGGAGGCGGCGTCCGGCGTGGAAGACGGGACGCGGAAACGGCGGGCATACCGGGTTTCGCAGGCGGTATTTTTCTCTCAGCCGGAAATACTCCGGGAAGAAGGGGTTTTCCTGGCGGCGGACAGGATAGGAGGCGGTCAGCCCCGACGCGGAAGCGTCAGGCGCTTTACCCGGGACGGACGCAGGGTCTTGGATTTGGGGGACTTGCGCCTTGAGGCTGCGGGGGACTGGGTGATCGCCTCTCCCCGGGCCAGGGAATGCAGCGAGGAAGGTTTTTCACTGTTGATTAAAGAGCCGGGAATCTATACTCTGAAAGAGTACCCTTTGACGTTGCGATGTTTGCCTGAGGGGGGAGAATTCTCCGGAACAGGGGGAAGTTTCCGGGCGGAGTTGCCGCTGGTTCTGCGGCCTACCCGGTCCGGTGATCGGGTAGGCGGCGTAAAAAGCGCTTCCCGGAATAAATCCCTTGATAGGAACCGCCCCTGGAGTTATACCGGCAGTATTACCGCAGAGGATTGCCAGGGCGTGGCTGCGTTCATAGGCATAGGCCGGGACGGGGCGCTTGTTGCCGCAGACAGGAAAACAAGTGATTCGGACCGCAGGGGGGAACTCTTTTCTTTCATTGTTGGTTAGCGTAAATTGGGTTTGGGGGTTGAATGTTCAACGATCAGAATAATAAGATGCCGCCGCGCCCGCCGATGGCAGGCGGCAAACCAAACCGGCTTGCCCTGGTTTTTTTCCTTGTTGTAGTAGGGTTGTTTATCGCCTATTTTTTCAGAAGTGAAACCCCGGTCATTCAGGAAATTCCTTATTCGGCTTTTACCAATTACCTGGACCGGAATGAGATAACGGCGGTAAAAATTCTGGATAACAACATTATTGAAGGTACTCTGAAGGGGATGTCCGGCGATCTTGTCCGTTTCAAAACTCTGATCCCCTACCAGGATCCGACTCTGCTTCCGGGCCTCCGGGAAAAGGGGATCAACGTGTCGGGGGCGGTTTCCGGGCTTAGTCCGGGGCGTATCCTTCTGGAATTTCTCCCCTGGATCATAGGTTTCGGCTTCATCTGGTTTATGATGAGGAACGTGCAGGGTGCGGGGAACAAAGCCTTCCAATTCGGGAAAAGCCGGGCCAAGCGCTACCAGGATGAGGGAAAGAAGATTTCCTTTGCCGATGTAGCCGGCCAGGAAGACGCCAAGTATGAGCTTCAGGAGGTGGTCGCCTTCCTTAAAAACCCCCAGAAATTCACCAAGATGGGCGCCCGTATCCCCAAGGGGGTGCTTCTGGTGGGTATGCCCGGAACCGGGAAGACCCTTATGGCCCGAGCGGTGGCCGGGGAGGCCGGGGTGGCCTACTTTCATATGTCGGGTTCGGATTTCGTGGAGATGTTTGTGGGAGTGGGGGCCAGTCGTGTCCGGGATCTCTTTGAGCAGGGCAGAAAGAACGCCCCCTGTATTATTTTTATTGATGAGTTGGACGCCGTGGGCCGTACCAGGGGAGCCGGTTACGGCGGGGGCCATGATGAACGGGAACAGACTCTGAACCAGCTTCTGGTTGAGATGGACGGTTTCGATTCCAAAGACGGGGTGATCATCCTTGCCGCCACAAACCGGCCTGACGTGCTGGACCCGGCGTTGCTCAGGCCCGGCCGTTTTGACCGCCAGGTGATGGTGGCAATGCCGGACATCAAGGAGCGGGAGGCCATTCTCAAAATTCACGCGGTCAAGATTCCTCTGGCGCAGGACATTGATTTGGCCCGTATAGCCAGGGCGACGCCAGGGATGAGCGGCGCGGAGATTGCCAACCTGGTGAACGAGGCGGCCCTTTTCGCCGCCCGCAAGGATCAGGCCGCGGTGGAAATGCCCGACTTCGAGGAAGCCAGGGACAAGATACTCATGGGAGTTGCCCGGAAGACCCTGGTGATCTCTGAAAAAGAACGCCGCATGACCGCTATCCATGAGGCGGGCCACGCCCTGCTTCACTACTTTTTGAAGAATTCCGATCCTCTCCACAAGGTGACCATCGTTCCCCACGGCAGGGCCCTGGGCATGGCTATTTCCCTTCCGGAAGCGGACAGTTACAGCCGGACTAGGGGCTGGATCGAAGACCGCATCGTCATCTGTTACGGCGGCTGGGTGGCGGAGAAGCTTTTTTACGATGAAACCACCACAGGGACCAAACAGGACCTGGAGCAGGCCACCGACATGGCCAGGCGTATGGTCTGCGAATGGGGCATGGCTGAAACCCTGGGGCCGGTCACCTACGGCCAGGAGGAAGAACCCATCTTCCTGGGCAAAGAGATAGCCCGGCACAAGGACTATTCCGAAGAAACCGCCCGGCATATAGACCGGGAAATTAAGTGTATTCTGGATGCCGCCCGAAATACCGCCGAGACCATCCTTTTCGACAACAAGGCAAAACTGGAGAAGCTTGCGGATGCCCTTCTTGCCCGGGAAACCCTGAACGATGAAGAGGTGTGGACCCTCCTGGATCTGCCTCCCCGGGAAAAAGCCGCCGAAATTTGAGAGGTTAAGGTGTTGCGCCGGGTTTTGCTGGCCTTAGGGCTTTTGGCGGTTTTAAACCTCCTTCCCGCCGCCGAATTCGCTGCCGGAGATGCCGCAGTTGCCGAACGTTATGCGGACTGGGCGACATCCGCCATATCCGGCGGTCGTTGGGCCGAGGCCGAGGCCGCTTTGGAGCGGGCCAGGGATTTTGCCGATGTTTCATCGGACCTTTCCTACCTTTTGGCTTTGGTCCGTTCCCACGAAAACCGGTCCAGGGGGGCGGTGTTGGATGCGGTCCGCCGGGGGCTGGACACGGACCGGTGGAACCGGTATTCCTCCGTCCAGGCCCGGCTCCTTGAGGCGGAGGCCCTCCTCCGTGTACGGGCTTTTACCGAAACCCTGCGTTGTCTTGCCCTGATTCCTGACGCCGACGCCGAGTGGTACGGCGGCGAAATCGCCTGCCTCCGTCTCCGCGCCCTGCTGGGTCTCCGGGACATCCCGTCGTTTCTCTCAGCGATGGCCCTGACCCTGGAGCAATACTCCCGTGATCCCGGTCCGGCGCGGATACTGCTCCGTTATGCCGCAGGGAAGGCCGTCCCCGAAGCCGGTGAACGGGATCTTGTTGACACGGTTCTGAGACGGCTTCCCTTGCTGCTGGACGAAGCTCCCGATATGGCCTATCTTGCCGCTCCTTTCATAAGGGACGCGGGGGAAGCCGCCCGCCTTGTGTCAGCTTACAGGGCGTCAGGCGGCGCCGATCCGGGAGCCATTCCGGCAGCCCTTAACCTGGGGGTCATTGACGATGATATGGCGGTTGAAGAACTCTTTCGTCTGAAGACCCCGGATAAGGATCTGATCCTTGGTGTCTGGAAGCTCCTGCGCGGTTCAGGTGGCCGGGAGAATTTTATGCGAAACCTTTCCCGTTTTTCCGGTGTTATACAGGAAGACGCGGATCAGGACGGATATGCCGAAGCCCGGACCCGGTACGGCAGCGGTGTTATTGAGGAATATGCTTATGACGCGGATCAGGACGGTATCTTTGAATGGCGGATCTTCTGGAGCGCCGGTATTCCCATGCGGGCCGATATTGCCTTGTCCCCCGGCGGGACTCCGGACACGGAGGTTGTCCGGAATGCGATAGGGCTTCCCCTGCGGGACGCCGATCTCCTCAGGGCCTCCGTGGTCTGGGAGCAGTATCCCGCCGTACTCAGCGCCGGCCTGGGGGGGCTTACCTACGGGTTTAACCTCCGGGAATTTACGTTTAGCCCCTTCCTTATTGGCGAAATCCCGGAAAGCGGGGGGATGCCCTATCCCGAACGGGATCCCAGAGGGGCGCGGCTTACCGGACGGGTCCTGGGTTCCTTTGCCGTCAACCTTGAGCGGCCAAGCCGGGAATTTTCCGGCGCTCTTGAGCGGATAACCCTGGAACGGGGTATTCCCCGGCGGGCGGCGGAATACCTGGAAGGCCGGGCGGTGTCGGTCACGGAATTCCTCCAGGGCCGGCCCGTTGTTCAACGTATAGACCTGGACCTGGACGGGCGGATGGAAACGGTCCGGCGTTTTTCTGCCCAGGGGGAGATTCCCGGTCCAGAGGGGGGATACGCCCTGATTCCGGAATCCTCCGAAAGCGACTGGGACGGGGACGGCGTATACGAAACCGGCGAGGAGTACCTTCCGGATGGTTCGATAATCCGTTCCTGGGATTTGGACAAAAACGGGAACAGGGAATATACGGTGATTACCCCTCCCCCTAGCAGGAAAGGGTTGTAAGGAATTATTTTGAGGATGAAAGCGGAACAGTATAAAGACATGAAAGCGGCTTTGCTCTGTGTTGCGGCGGTTTGCGTTTTGTTCGTTTCCTGCCTTACCCCCGCGAAGGCGGAAAAAAGGCTGGCTCCCCCGCGATCTACCGGTGAATTCAGGCTGGCCGACATTGAAAAACTTGTAGCGGAAGATCCGATAAAAGCCCTTCATCAGATTGGAATATACCGGACTCTCTATGGGGAGGGGAATCCCGGAAGTGAAGGCCGGGACCCGGAGTCGGCGGAGCGTATAACCCTTTTGGAAAGCGAGGCGGTCTCGAACTTGAAGGCCGCCCAAACAAAGGCGGTGGAAGAAAAACGCTGGGACGAGGCGGCTTCCTTTGCCCGTTCTCTTGCAAGCCTGGGCGTCGCGGTGGAAAATACCGGTATGGAGCCGGATTTTCTTCTGGCCGACGCGAAGGAAAAGCTGGCAGACAGGAACGATTTGGAGGCTTTTCTTGGGGCGGTCCGGGCCCATGAATTGAATGCCCTGGAACCGGAAGACGCCCTGCCCTTTCTGGAGCGGGCGGTGGAGGTAAAACAACGGCGTACTGCGGCTTTTTTTCTGGCGGCAGTGGACACGGGAAATGGTTCCGTCCCTGATGATCTGAGGGCCTATGCCGAGGGTCGGGATTCGGCTTCGGAGATGATCAAAGGGGTGGCCACCGTTATAGTGGACAGGGGGTTGCGCATAGAACGGGGCATGGGGCTTCCCGACCGGGTTCTGGGTTCCGCCTTTTTTGTGGATGCCGCAGGGTATTTGATCACCAACTACCATGTCATCGCCAGCGAAGTGGACCCCGCCTACGAAGGTTATTCCCGGATGACCATACGCCTGGGGGATTCGGCGAGCGTCCGTATTCCCGCCAAGGTGGTGGGTTGGGACAAGGCCATGGACCTGGCCCTGCTCAAAGCGGAGATAACGCCCGAATACGTGTTTTCCGTGGTTGACCGGATCATCCCCCAGGTGGGAGACACGGTCTTTGCCATAGGTTCCCCCGGCGGCCTGGAGAAAACCGTTACCGCCGGCATAGTTTCCGCCCTGGGCCGCCGCTTCCTCCAGATAGGGGACGTGATTCAGATAGACGCTGCGGTAAATCATGGCAATTCCGGCGGACCTGTGGTAGACAGAGAAGGCAGGCTGGTGGGTATAGTCTTCGCGGGGATAGAAAACTACCCGGGTCTTAATTTTGCGGTTCCCGCCGGTCGCCTGGCTGCGGCTCTTCCCTCCTTAATAGCCGGCGGCAGGGCGGAACGCCCCTGGCTTGGCCTTACGGTCAGCGAAACCGCCCAAGGCGCGGAGATCATCTACGTGGCGCCCTTTACCCCGGCGGCGGAACGCCAAGTTCCCGAAGGTATCCATATCACGTCCATTAATGGCGAAACCGTGACGGCCTCCCAGGGGGCACTGATCCCGGCGCTCCAGGATGTCCTTTTCCCGGGGAAACCCGGGGAACTGGTCGCGCTGGAAACCTCCGATGGGGAGAAGAGGGTCATAATGACCGCCGCCCGGCCGGATCTGCCTCTGGCCGCCGCCGCCAAAGTAGATACCCGGGAACGGCTTACCGCGCCTCTTTTCGGCCTCATCCTGGCTCCTTCCATGGGGGGCGCTTTTTCTTCGTCCTATCTGGTCAAGAAGGTGGTCCGGGGCTCCATCGCCGACGAAGCGGGGCTTTCCGAACAGGACCCCATTTCCATACGGGGCTTTAAGCTGGAGGAGAAGAAGGGGTATGTCTTTCTGGACATAAACGTGAAAAAACGCCGCATGGGGTACCTGGAGACTTCCATGCGCCTTCCGGCCATGCTGGATTCGCCGGATACCTTATGAGCGCTTCTTGCCCGTAAGGGTCTCCGCCCGGAGCCTATACACCGCCACAGCCCGGAGATCCGCTTCGCGGTACGCGAAGTCCCGGTCTTCCCCGGTCTGATGCTTCATGAGGAGGTTGAGGGCTCGGATTTTTTCGGTCTCGTCCTCAATGAATTCCACAGTCCCCAGGCCGATGACGCTGGCGTAGTTAAACCCGTAGTCGCAGGCATCCTTTCCCGGCGTCAGCTTGTGTCCGCAGTCCATCTCGAAACAAACCCGGTTGTTCTCCTTGAGGAGATCGATTTTTTTTCCTTCCCTGGCGCTGTGAAAGTACAGAAACAGCGTGTCGTCACGGTACTCATACCCGAAATTCAGGGGCACGATATAAGGCGTGCCGTTGTCCGCCATACCCAGGCGGCAGACCCCGCACTCCTGTATTATTTCCAGGAGTTCTTCGGCGCCGGTAACTTCCCGATCCTTTCTTCTCATTAATATTCTCCTTTTTTGTATGTTGGCACTTCATGGATAAGGCTTTTTCAAAGCGCCGGATTTTGAAAAGTCTAAGGAACTGTACAGTTCCTTAGGATTACGATACTTTATTTGCGGACGGCGGGACAATAGGGAGGGGAAATCTTCTAAAAACCGAAATTTTTAGAAGCTCCCAATGCTGGAAAGAAGTCTGTAGCAGCCAACCGGGTTGTCGAACCAACCTAATGTCAACAGTTAAAAAGGGGGAGCGCGCAGGTTCCGAAAGTTAAGGGTACGGCGCCTCATGCACGGCCTTTTTGACGCTGCTCCCCCGCGCCTATTCGGGGTATTGATCGGCTTAGAGACCAGCCCCAAAATGCATATACGGTTGCCGGCTGTTAATCGCTCCATCGGGGTCATCGCTCCCGGTAGGGGAA
>JAITBO010000158.1 GCA_031283505.1 Treponema sp.
CGCAAGACCGTCGGATACTTCCGCTTCGACACCGCCGAAGAATGCGCCGCCTTGGCCGAAGTGTACCGCTGGCTGTGCCCCCTGTATAATTACTGGATGCCCTCGTTTCGTCTGGTTGCCAAAGAGAAACAGGCGGACGGTCGCTACCGGAAGGTCTACGAAAAGGAGCCGAGGACACCCTATGAACGGCTGATGGAATCGCCTGATGTATCCGAGGAGTGCAAGGCCGAGCTTCTGCGGCGGAAGGCGGGGAATAACCCGGTAGAACTGAACCGGAGGCTGAACGAGGCGGTTGAGCAGATCTTGAAACTAAACCGGGAAAAAAAGTATGGTGAAAAAGGCTCCTGTCAGGAGGATGGTCAGGACCCGGCGGCCTGATATTGGCTAGGTTTTTGTTTCCGGGCAACCGCCCCTTTTCGACGAGATTAATTATTAGGCAATGCGATCCCTTGATCTTCCGGCCCTTCTGTATTAGAGTAAGGTTATATTCGAATGACGGGTCCGGGAGAGAACAGGGAAGCCGCACGAAATACCATGACCGGTTGGACAGGGTATTCCGGGGGGCGGTCCTCTGTCGCCGAAGGGGCAAGGGCGGAAAACTCTCAGGCAAAAGTACCGGACTCTGACGAAACTCCGAAAAGCCGCAGATTTGGCATACAAAGACTGCGGCACCGAAGAGGCAATTCTCCGGCGGCCAGTTCCGGTTTTCTGGGGAAGAATCTTTCAGGTAAGGACCTGTATAAAATGCTGTGCATTTTATACAGGTCCTCAGGAACGGGGCGCATTTCGGGATCATCAGGCTCTCAAGCCAGGCTGTCTGGGGGGTCTAAAGCGGTTCCGGCGATATACCTGTCTTTGGAGGACAGGCGTCTGTTTTCCTGAAAGAGGCTGATTTGGAAAAGAAAACTCCCCTTTATCAATGGCATTTATCCCATGGCGGAAGGATAGTTCCCTTTGCGGGTTATTTCCTGCCCGTGCAGTATGAGCAGGGCCTCATCGCCGAACATCTGGCGGTCCGGAAAAAGGCCGGCCTTTTCGACGTATCCCACATGGGGGAATTTGTGCTTCAGGGTCCGGGCGCCCTGGCTGCCCTTCAACGCATACTCACCAACGATTTTTCCAATATGAGCATAGGCCGGGTCCGGTACACCCTGATGTGCGGTAATGGGGGTGGCGTCATCGACGACCTTGTGGTGTGCAGGATGGCGGAAAACCGGTATATGCTGGTGGTAAACGCCGCCAACCGGGACAAGGACGCCGCCTGGATACGGGCCTGCCTTGCCGGCCACCGGGAAGGCGGAAAAGCCGCCGATGTTTCCTTTGAGGATGTCTCCGATTCCCTTGCCCAGATAGCTCTCCAAGGACCGGAGTCGGAGGCCATACTCGCATCCCTTTCGGCAGCCATCCCGGAAAAGTATTACACCCTCATCGAAAACGGCAGCGTCGCGGGCATCGGATGCATCGTTTCGCGTACCGGGTATACCGGAGAAATGGGGTTTGAACTTTACTGTTCCCCGGAAAAGGTGCAGGACCTATGGGAAGCGCTTCTTGAAGCAGGCAAGGACAAAGGGCTCATCCCCTGCGGCCTTGGCGCCAGGGACACTCTGCGGCTGGAAGCGGCCATGCCCCTTTATGGTCACGAGATGGACGAGACCGCAACGCCCTTTGAAGCCGGCCTGGGCTTTGCCGTCAAAATGGACAAGGACGGTTTTATAGGAAGGAAAGCCCTTCTGGGAAAGGAGAAGCCCTCCCGCGTCAGGGTCGGCCTGCGCGTTACCGGCAGGGGCATAGTTCGGGAAGGGTCGAGCCTTTTCCGCCGGGGGGAACTTGTAGGAAAAACCACGTCGGGGACCTTCTGCCCTTATTTGAAAGAGGCCCTGGCCATGGCCCTGGTGGACGCCGCCTGCGCCGAGCCGGGGACGCGGATAGAAGCGGACGTGCGGGGAAAGATGATCGGAGCGGAAATATGCGCCCTTCCCTTCTACAGCAAAAAAACTATTTTATGAGGAGCCGGTTTAAAAGTCTGGTACAAATACGTGCAAGTGAATCGGATAAAGCAAGAGGTTTTCCCAAAACCGTGTGCGTTAGCGCACAGTCAATTAGTTTTGGGACAGGCTTACGGAATAAATTGGAGGAATCAAAATGCATTTACCGGAAGAATTGAAGTACACCAAATCTCACGAATGGGTGCGGATACTGGAAGGGGGGATCATCGAAATCGGCCTCAGCGACTTTGCCCAGCAGGAATTAGGAGACATAGTGTTTGTCAGCCTGCCTGAACCGGGAGACAGCCTAAGCGCGGGAGCTTCCTTCGCGGATGTCGAATCGGTAAAGGCGGTTTCGGAAGTTTACAGCCCGGTCACCGGGACGGTAAAAGAAGCCAACCAGACGGTTGCCGCTTCCCCGGAACTCATCAACGAATCGCCCTACGAAGCCTGGCTCATCCGCGCCGAAGGGGACATAGCCCCGGAGGAACTCCTCAGCGCGGCGGAATACAAAGCCAAACTCCCACAGGAATAAGGGCGGGGGACGGCGATCATGGGTTCCTACATTCCTAATACCGAAGCTGGCCGCCGGGCCATGCTTGAGGTCATAGGCAGAAAATCTGTTGACGAACTTTTCGCGGTCATCCCCGGGGAAGCGCTGGTCAAGGAACTGCGCCTTCCTTCCGGTATGTCGGAAATGGAGACGGCGCGGAAAATCACCGCCCTGGCAGGGGAAAACAAAGTTTTCCCGGTGTGTTTCCGGGGCGCCGGCGCGTACCGCCACTATATCCCCGCAGCGGTCAAGCGGATAACCGCCAACGAAAGTTTTATTACCGCTTACACGCCCTATCAGGCGGAAATCAGCCAGGGTATACTTCAATCCATATTTGAATACCAGAGCATGATCTGCGAACTCACGGGCCTTGATGTCTCCAACGCCTCAGTCTACGACGGGGCGAGCGCTGCGGCTGAAGCGGTGAATATGTGCCGGGAACGCGGCAGAAACGGTGTGTATATTTCCGCCGCCGCCCATCCCCAGGTCATCGAAACCATCAAAACCTACTGCCATGGCTATGGCGTCCCCGTCACCCTTGTTCCCTTTGGCGAAGACGGCAAAACCGATCCCGCCGCCCTGAAGCAAGCTCTGACCGGCGGCGCCGCCTGTTTCTACCTCCAAAATCCGAACTTCTTCGGCCTCATCGAGGACGTTCCAAAAACGGCGGAAATCGTACACACCGCAGGGGCCTTGTTCGTGGAAGGGGTAAACCCCATGTCACTGGGGATACTGGAAAGCCCCGGAGTATGCGGCGCGGACATCGCTGTAGGCGAAGGCCAGCCCTTGGGCCTGCCTCTGGCCTTCGGCGGCCCCTACCTGGGCTTTATGGCCTGCAAAAGCGCCCTTATGCGCAGGATACCCGGCAGAATCGCCGGTGAAACCACCGATGCCGAAGGAAAACGGGCCTTTGTGCTGACTCTCCAGGCCAGGGAACAGCACATACGCCGGGAAAAAGCATCCAGCAACCTGTGTTCCAACGAGGCCCACTGCGCCCTTACCGCGGCAGTATACCTCTCGGTGATGGGACAAGCGGGGTTCGCTGAAGCATCCAGGCAATGCCATGCCAAAGCGGTCTACGCGGCGCAACAGTTTTCCTCCCTCCCCGGTTTTTCGCTGGTCTACGGCGGCGAGTTCTTCAACGAATTCGTCACCCGCTGTCCCGGCCCGGAAAAAACGCTCCGCCTTCTTGAGGAACACGGCATCCTCGGCGGTTATCCCCTGCCGGAAAACCGCATCCTCTGGTGTGTCACCGAAGCGAACGCCAAAGAAGAAATCGACGAACTCATTGCTATCCTCAGGGGGGCCCTATGATGACCGGGGATTTGCCCTGTAGGAATTTGGGCGCACCCCCGCCTGCGGCGTACTTGCGGGATTTCCGCTTCTATCCCTTGTGCGGACGGCTGAACGTTTGCTTGACGGCCCGGGGAAGCTTGCGTCCCTATTCATCGGAGGAAGGTTTTCATGAAACTGATATTTGAAAAAAGCAGGGAAGGTTTGGGCTGCGCCATTCTTCCCCCCTGTGACGTAATCGATGCTCCCCTGCCTGCGCGGATGACGCGGAAAAAACCCGCCCGCCTTCCCAGCCTGGACGAGAACCAAATATCCCGGCACTACAGCGCCCTGGCAAAACGGGTCTTTGGGGTAAACGACGGGTTTTATCCCCTGGGTTCCTGTACCATGAAGTACAACCCCAAGCTGAACGAAGAACTGGCGGGGCTTCCGGGTTTTACGGACATACACCCCTTGCAGCCGGAACATACCGTGCAGGGATGCCTCAAGGTTCTGGATCTGGCCGCCGGGTATCTCCGGGAGATCACCGGCATGGACGCCGTGAACTTCCAGCCCGCAGCGGGCGCCCACGGGGAACTCACGGGGCTCCTCCTCATCAAGGCCAGCCACGAAAGCCGGGGAGATTCGGCGCGAAAGCGGATCATCGTTCCCGACAGCGCCCACGGTACCAACCCCGCCAGCGCGGTCATGGCGGGCTTCTCCGTAGTGAACATCCCATCGGGTCCCGGCGGATGCATAGATCTTGCGGCCCTGAAAGCCGCAACGGGTCCCGACACCGCGGGGCTCATGCTCACCAACCCGAACACCCTGGGCCTCTTCGATCCGAACATCCTGGAAATAACTCGCATCATTCACGAGGCAGGGGGCCTAAACTACTACGATGGGGCAAACCTCAACGCCATTGCGGGCATAGCGCGTCCCGGCGACATGGGCTTCGATGTGGTTCACCTCAACCTCCACAAAACCTTCGCCACCCCTCACGGCGGCGGTGGTCCGGGATCGGGAGCGGTGGGCTGTAAGAAGGCTCTGGCCCCCTTCCTGCCCCTTGTGGGCAGCGTCATGGAACGCGGCGCGGAGGAACACCCGCAAAGCATAGGCCGGGTGCGAGCCTTTGGGGGCAACTTCTTGGTGGCGGTACGGGCCGCCGCCTACCTCCTTACTCTGGGGAAGGAAAATATCCCCGAAGTCGCCAGAAACGCGGTACTCAACGCCAATTACATGATGGAGCGGCTGAGGGCAAAGTTGCCCCCCGCATATCCCGGCCCCTGTATGCACGAGTTCGTCATATCCCTGGAAAAAATCAAGGCCGCCCACGGCGTTTCCGTCCTGGACTTTGCCAAAGCCCTGCAAGACAAGGGTGTGCATCCGCCGACCATCTACTTCCCCCTCATTGTCCACGAAGCGCTCATGATAGAGCCGACGGAAACCGAGTCCAGGGAAACCATTGACGAAGCGGTGGACGCTTTTCTGGCGGTGTACGAACAGGCCCTGACGGACAGCGAAAGCCTGCACGCCGCGCCGCGTACCACCGTCATAGGCAGGCCGGACGAGGTTAAGGCTGCCCGTCAGCCGGTGGTACGTTTCGGCGGGGATTAGTTACCTGACAGGCATCTTCATCTCTTTGATAAGCCGGATGCGGTCCATGCGAGGAGACGTTTCATTCGTCCCTTCTACGTATTCCACAGTTACCCCGGTACCACTCAAGTAACGGGCCGTCGGCATAGTTTCTCCTCACTCCCGCTTGAAACAATTCCCAAAAGGTTTCCCGCTTTACATTTTGCCGTAGCGGACAGAATACCTGCTGAGTTATGTGTATTGTCTCTTTGATTTTTTGGAAGAATCGTTCAAGGGCCTTCTGAAAATTTTCCTTGACTATCGGTATACCCCCTATTAACACTAAATTTGCCCCACAATTCAGGTATCCTTATCTGTTTTAAGAACTCACCTTACGCACCGGAGCCAAAATTGAAAAAATTCAACCACGAACCTCACAAGCAAACTATGAATTTAACCTCAAAAGTTTGTGTTGTTCGTATGGTTAAGTGGTTCATATTATTCTTCCTGCGTAACATGAGATTTAAGCTGAATGAATCGCATTAAATTGTCCATAGTAAGTTTGAGATCTTCCGGAGCGCGGAGTTTGGCTTTCTCGAAGGGAACCGCCACTCGGTTAATGCTGAAGACAGCCGCCACGCCTTCATCGTAGACCCCTTCAATATTGTCGCCTATATCGCCCACTACAGCGATGACCGGGACTGCTGTTTTTCCCGGCGGCGCGATTTTTTTGACCCGCCGGGCAACGCCGATTACCACTTTGCCCCGAAGACTCTGAGTATCTATCTTTCCTTCTCCGGTGAACACCATATCCGTCCCTTCCAGGAGTTGGTCGAAGTGTACCGTGTCAAGGACGGTCTCTATACCCATTTGCAGGCGGGAACCAAAGAAGACAGACATACCGCCTCCCATGCCACCGGCTGCGCCCGCACCGGGGGTGGCGGACACATCGACGCCCAACTCCCGGATCACCGTGTCCGAAACTGAACGAAGTTGGCCGTCCAGAAACTCCACCATGGCGGAATCGGCTCCCTTTTGAGGACCAAACACACAAGCGGCGCCCTGGGGACCGTAAAGAGGATTATCTATATCGCACATGGTGATGATTTCCGTAGCTTTGAGTTCCGGCAGAAAGCCGGAAGCGTCTATATGGGCTATACGGGAAAGGCCGCCTCCGGTTGGGACAAATTCCTTGCCGCTGGAATTAAAGAAGCGTATTCCCGCCGCTGCCGCCGCCCCGGCGCCGAAATCGTTAGTAGCGCTTCCCCCCAGACCTACAATGATTTTTCGGCAGCCCCGTTTTGCGGCATCAGCCATAAGCTGACCCACCCCGTAGGTAGTAGTCCGGTCAGGATGCAGGTTGCCGCCCGCCAGAGGCAGACCCGCACAGGCAGCCATCTCAATGACCGCCGTAGCGCCTCCGTCAATAAGGCCGTAAAACCCCGTGATGTCCTCCATGTAGGGGCCTTTGACCGGGAGGGTAACCTTTTCGCCGCCTACAGCCGTAAGGAAAGCGTCAACGCTGCCTTCGCCGCCATCGGCCACAGGAATGGAAATTACCTCCGCCAGGGGGTAGTAGGCGCGGATACGCTCTTCCATAAGGCCGCAAATTTCGGCGGAACTCATCGTTCCTTTAAATGAATCCGGAATAAGAATAAACTTCTTCATAATAACAACCTTCTTAATATGTATTGAAAGGGTTAAATTAGTATACCATACCTGTCCCAAAACTAATTGACTGTACGCTAACGCGTACGGTTTTGAGAAAGCCTCCCATATTTTTCAAATACGTGAGCTTGATTCGCAGGCAGGTCCATACCCAGGAGCCCGCCTTTCGGCGGGGATATTCAGGGCGTTTAAACCAATTCAAGATTTGTTGTCCGGAGTATGGATCTGCATAAAATCCATACCTTGCAGAACAACATACCTCACCCCTCAGGGCGAGATTGTTGATTCAAAACTAACCGAATTTTGAAATAGCCTCAAGTATCAGATTTTATCGCGGTTGCCGCACAACCGGGCTTCATAAAGCCTGAACTATGTTCAACCCAGGGTTCCGCAGTATACCCGGCTTATGTTAGACTAAGCCCCATGATTCCGGAGAAAAGCCTGGTAGCTTACAAGAACCGTCCCGCTGTGGTGATTGCCTGGGGAGAAAAACTGGAAATTTCCCTTGCGGGAGGCGAAACCATCAAGGTCCGGGAAAAGGATGTGGAGCTTATACACCCCGGACCGGTCCGGTCAGCGGAAGAGGCGGCCCGGCCTCCGGCCAGGGCCAATGTCCGGGAAGCCTGGGAACTCCTGGAGGGCAGCGCGGTCCCCCTCAAAGAGCTTGCGGAACTGGCCTATGGCGATTTCAGTCCTCAAAGCGCCTGGGCCGCCTACAGCCTCCTCAAGGAGGTTTTTTACTTTTCCGGAACCGTGAACGCCCTAAGCCCCCGGGACGCCCTTGCGGTGGCCGCTACGGAACAGAAGCGGGAAGAAAAACAGCGGGAAACCCTGGAGCGGGAAGCCTTTTTGGAAAGGCTCAGGAAACGGCTTGCCCCGCCGGATTCGGTACCTGCCGACCCCTTTGACCAGGCCGAAAGGCGTTTTCTCCAGGATGCGGAGGCCCTGGCCCTGGGCAAGGCCGAAAGAAGCCGCGCCCTCAAGGACTTGGGCCGTCCCGAAACCCCGGAAGAAGCTCACCGTATCCTCCTCCGTTGTGGCGCCTGGACCATGGCGGTAAACCCCTATCCGGCGCGGTTCGGCGTTTCCCCGGTTTCCGCCTCGGTTTTTCCGGGCCTCCCGCCCCCGGAGGAGGACCGGCTGGACTTGACCCATCTCCCGGCCTTTGCCATCGACAACTCCTGGAGCGCCGACCCGGATGACGCGGTCAGCTTGGAAGGAAACTGCCTGTGGGTCCATGTGGCGGACCCGGCAGCGTCTGTCCTGCCCGGAAACCCTGCGGATATTGAGGCCCGGAACCGGGGCGCCACCCTGTACTTCCCCGAAGGGAGTTCCCGTATGCTGGCGGAAGAAGCCCTCCCGGTCTATGCCCTGGGCCTTGCCGGGGTTTCCCCGGCCCTCTCCTTCAAAATTACCCTGGGGGAAGACGGTTCCGTCGCGGAAACCGAAATTGTCCCTTCCCGTGTCGCGGTGATCCGGCTGACCTATGAAGAAGCGGATGCCGCAGTCCGGGGTAATGCCGAAGCCGCCGGCCCGGCCAGTCCCCACGCGGGGCGGCTTGCGGATCTTTTTCTCATGGCGGAACGGAACCTGGCCCGGAGAACCGCCGCCGGAGCGGTGACCATAGACTTTCCGGAGGTTCATATCACGGCGCAGGAAGGGAATGTGGATATTCAACCCATAACCGGATACCGGTCCGCGGACATGGTTCGGGAATGTATGCTTCTTGCCGGGGAAGGGGCGGCCCAATGGGCGTCCCGCAGGACGACGCGGCTGCCTTTTCCTTTTGTAACTCAGGAAGCCGGAGACCTCCCCAGGGCTCCTTTGCCGGGCCTGGCCGGTTCTTACCAGATACGGCGGTGTATGCGCCCGCGGACCCTGTCGGTAAAGCCAGGCCGCCATGCCGGCCTGGGTCTGGAACAGTACACCCAGGTGACGAGCCCTCTCCGGCGGTATACGGACCTTTTGGCCCACCAGCAGATCCACGCTGTCCTGGGAACCGGCGCGTACCGGGACATCCCTCCTCTTGACGAGGACGCGGTACTCCAGGCTCTGGCCGCCGGGGAAGCTGCCGCCGCCGCCGTTGTCCGTGCGGAACGAGCCTCCCGTACCCATTGGACGGCGGTCTATCTGGCGGGTAAAAAAGATTCCCAATGGGACGGAATCGTCATGGAAACAAAAGGAGCCCGGTCAACGGTCCTGATCCCCGCCCTGGGGCTCGAAACCCAGGCGGCCCTGAGAAAGGACGCGGAACCCAATGAGCCGGTCAAATTAACCGTAACTGCGGCCAATATCCCCAAAGGAGAATGTATCTTTAATAATGTATAGCCTTCTTTATGGAATAAATGCGATAATTCATCGTCTCTATCTTGACGTGAAATGAAATGTGTATAAGATTTAACTAATATGAGTGATTATTTGGATCCCAACAACGAGGAACTTCTCAAGGATTTTTTCAGCGAAGCTCAGATGCAGGTGGACACGCTGGAACAGAATATTTTGGTGCTTGAGAACGAAGGCGGCAATAAAGACGCGGTAGACGAAATCTTCCGGGCTGCACATACCTTAAAAGGCGGGTCCGCCACGGTGGAGATGATGGAGCTTTCCCATTTTACCCACCTGGTTGAAGATGTCCTTGACGCCATCCGGTCGGATCAGTTGACGATTAATGAAGATGTGGTGGATACGCTCCTCTCGGCAATTGACGTCATTAAGGCCATGCTGGAACAGCGCATGAATGGTTCCGTCTATCAGGAGGATACCTCTCAGATAGAGGGCCGTCTCTCGGCGCTGCTTCCGGAGGGTTCTTCCCGGAAGAAGGGGGCCGCCAAATCTGCCGCCCCCAAACCGGCGGCTCCGGCTCCTGTGCAGCCGGTCCCTTCCGCGCCCTCTGCTTCGGGAACGGCGGGGGCCGCCGCGCTTTCCGAATATGAACTCCTAGAACTGAAGCAGGCGGTAACCGATGGTACGCCGGTTTACCGTATCGCCGTTCAGTTTGACGAAAACAGTCTGATGAATACCGTGGGCGGTATTCAGGTATACGCGGCCCTCAAAGGAATTGGCACGGTCTTGAAGACCTCGCCGGACTTTGAAAAACTCTACGAAGATGTGTTCTATCCTACGGTGGATTATTACCTGGCAACCAAAAAAGCCGCCGGTGAACTTATGGGGTATGTAGTTATCCCTGATGTTAGCCTTTCGGCGGACATCAGGAACATAGACGCCCTTGCCGATGCTGACAAGAAAGCCGCCCTCCAGGTAGCGGCTCCGGCAGTCTCTGTCCCGGTGACTCCTGTCCCAGCGGCGATTCCGGCAGCCTCCGGGCCGACGGAAGAACACAAAACGTCCGCAGCCGGCGCCAGGGAATCGGCGGACGCCAAGAAAGCTGGAAAAGAAGCGGGGTCCATACTCAGGGTCGATTCCAAGCGTATAGACGACCTCCTCAACCTGGTTTCCGAGACGGTCATCACCAAGGCGACTTTCAACCAGATCAACAATCAATTCAACGAGCTTCTGGCAGACCTTCATAATATCGAAGCGGTTTACCGGGAAAAAATTAAGAGTCTTTTCGACAGTCTGCCCGGTTATCTGGAAGGTATGCAGGAAGGTAAGACCGTCAAAGATATACGGAAGGAGATCGGGGATCAATACGGGGATATTTTCTCCCTTTTTGACGGCTTTGA
>JAITBO010000177.1 GCA_031283505.1 Treponema sp.
AGTCCAATGCTACCCGAACCCTGATATGTAGATACGGCGGTTACATGGGATAAAAGCTACCGGCCCTTACCTGGGGAGGTCTGGACGACAGGTGGTGGAAAGGATGGGAAGGGCCGAACAAGGCGAACAATAGTTTGCACGGAGACTCACGGGTGAGAGGAAGGTGGAACAATGTGTAGAGAGCAGAAAACAGAGCCAGGGGAACTTGGCTTTGGCTATCCTTTTGGGGATAGGGTGGAGCCCGAAGAACCAAAGGGAGCGCGGAGCATTGGGACACCGGAGGCCACGGCAGTGGGCGGTGTGGAACTGCTCGGAAAGATGTTAAGCATAAACAATATGATTGACACCTGCGAGCGGGTGGTGGCGAACCGAAGGTTCGAGAACGGCGGGGCCGCCGGAGTAGACGGGATGAGGGTGGAGGAACTGCAACCGTACCGTATCAAACAGTACCGGGAACTATCCCGCGCCGGTGAAGAGGGGGGAAATCCCGAAACCGAACCGTATGCACGGTGGTGGAGGAAACGAAGTTTCCACGAGGAGGCTGCCCAACTAATGGGCAACCTCCTACTCGATTAATCCTAAGGGCCGTTCACTTTCCTTCCCTAAACCGGTATAGTAAGCCCATGAGCGTAAAAAATTTTCCTCTGGGTAAGGTTCAACTGGAAGACCTGGTGGAGCGGTATCCTACCCCATTCTATGTGTACGATGAAAAGGCCATACGGGAAAACGCGCGGCGTATCATCAAAGTCTTTTCGGTGTTTCCTTCCTACAAAGAACACTTTGCGGTGAAGGCCCTGCCAAATCCGGCGATCCTCAGGATACTCGCTACGGAAGGTTTCGGCGCTGATTGTTCCAGCCTGCCGGAACTGCTTCTGGCCGGAATGGCGGGGATTAAGGGTGAGGACATCATGTTCACCGCCAACGAGACGCCGGCCCGGGAATACCTCAAAGCCCGGCAACTGGGGGCAATCATCAATCTGGACGATTTTACCCATATTGATTACCTGGAGAAGATTTTCGGCCTTGAGCTTCCGTCAGGGGATTCCAAACTGCCGGACCTCATTTCCTGCCGCTACAACCCCGGTCCTCTTAAAGAAGGAAACGCTATCATCGGGAAGCCGGAGGAGGCGAAGTTCGGGTTCAGCCGGGAGCAGTTGATTGAAGGGTTCGGACTTTTGAAACGGAAAGGGGTAAAACGCTTTGGCCTCCATACCATGGTCGCTTCCAATGAGCTTAACCTGGACTACCACCTGGAGACGGGGCGCCTCCTTTTTGAGCTTGCGGTGGAGATTAAGAACAAAGCCGGGATTGCCCTGGAACTGGTGAACCTTGGCGGCGGCCTGGGGATACCCTACCGGCCCGAACAGGAAGCGGTAAGTTGGGAATCTCTGGCCGGAGGACTAAAGAAGCTCTATGATAAAATCCTTACACCGGCGGGTCTTGCGGGCCTGGCCATTCACACGGAATATGGCCGGCCTATTACAGGTCCCTACGGCTGGCTCGTGGCCAGGGCGATTCACAGGAAGGAGATTTACCGGAACTACATCGGCCTTGACGCCAGCATGGCGGACCTGATGCGTCCTGCCCTCTACGGCGCGTATCATCACATCACCATACCGGGCAAGGAGAATGAGCCGGCTGGTGAGATTTACGATGTGGTGGGGAGTCTCTGCGAAAACAACGACAAATTCGCCGTACAGCGGAAACTGCCCAAAATTGTGGTTGCCGCCGAAAATCCAGCGGATCCCCGGAGTGGGGATTTCGTGGTGATTCATGATACCGGCGCTCATGGCCGGGCCATGGGCTTTAACTACAACGGAAAGCTCCGCTGTGGGGAACTGCTTCTTAGACCTGACGGATCGGTCCTCCAAATCCGCCGGGCGGAGACCATTGATGATTATTTTGCCACCCTGGAACCGGGAGCCTTAAAGGAGATGCCATGATCAATCGTAATCCTTGTATCAACAACATCAAGGCGGGATACCTTTTCCCCGAAATCGCCAGGCGCAGGCGGGAATACGCGGCGGTTCATCCGGAGACGGCAAGTCCGGAAGGGCGCATTATCAGCCTGGGGGTGGGGAACACCACCGAGCCGATCCTGCCCCACATAGACGCGGGTCTTGTGGAGGGAGCGCAGCGGCTTGGGACTCCGGAAGGATATTCGGGCTACCAGGACGAGGGGCTCCCTGCTCTGCGGGAAAAGATTTCTGCGGTGTTTTACAACAACGCTTTTACGGCGGACGAGGTCTTTATTTCCGATGGGGCCAAGTGCGATATAGGGCGTCTTCAACTCCTTTTCGGCGCACAGGTCCCGGTGGCGGTCCAGGACCCTTCTTACCCGGTTTATGTGGACGGCTCGGTGCTGATAGGCGCCGCCGGCGGGTGGACCGGGACGGGGTACCGGGGAATCACCTACCTGCCCTGTAACGCGGAGAACGGTTATTTTCCCGATCTGTCGCCGCTTCCCCGGAACGGGCTCTTTTATTTCTGTTCGCCCAACAACCCCACAGGCGCCACGGCGACTAGGGAACAACTTACGCGCCTCGTGAAAGCCGCGAAGGAAAAGGGCGTCCTCATCATCTTTGACGCCGCCTATGCCGCCTACATCAGGGACGGCTCGCTTCCCAAGTCCATCTTCGAGATAGACGGAGCCCGGACTTGCGCCATTGAAGTCAACTCCTTTTCCAAACCTGCGGGTTTTACCGGTGTGCGTCTGGGCTGGACCATCGTGCCCAAAGAACTCAGGTATGTCGGGGGAGAAAGCGTCAACGCCGACTGGGGCCGGGTCTGCGGTACCATCTTCAACGGCGCTTCCAACATCGCCCAGGCAGGGGCCCTGGCCGCTCTGGACAGCAAAGGGATAGAAGAAATGAAGGATCTCTGCGACTTCTACTTGGGGAACGCGGGGCTTATCCGCTCCGCCCTGATCGGCCTGGGCATCCCCTGTGTGGGGGGGGACAACTCGCCTTACATCTGGGCCCAATTTTATGGCCGGGACAGTTGGGAGGTCTTCGAGGAAATCCTGGAAAAGTGCCAGGTAGTCACCACACCGGGTTCGGGGTTCGGCCCTGCGGGAGAGAGTTTTATCCGCTTCTCCGCCTTTGGCCACCGAGCCGATGTGGAAGAAGCCTGCGGACGGTTGGGACGATTGAAGGGATAAGGCAGAAGTACAGCGGACAGAAATTCACCTTAATAAGGGCATTGTAACGGCAAAGATCGCCGCCGGATGTGAAGGATATGATGTGCCCATATGAGGCTGTTCCAAAACTTCAGTTTTTGGAACAGTTTCCTTGGATTTACTGGAAAAACCAGGTTTTTGGCCGGGTTTTCCAAGAGCCTGCGGCTCAAGCCTGTTCCAAAACCGTGCGCGGTTAGCGCACAGTCAATTAGTTTTGGAACAGCCTCATATAACAAAAAATTATAAATTATTTATTCCCTGTTAATGGTTTTTCTTTTATGGACTCTTTACTTTTCAATCATGAGAAAAAATACCCAGCTTTGCATAGCCCTTATCATCTTGTGTTTTACGGAGGTCCGGGGACAAAGCGTTTCGTCGCAAAGGATCCTGACCGTTGATGAGGCGGTAAGAATTGCGCTGGATAAAAACCTCGGCCTGCAACGAAACGCTCTGGAAATCGCCGGAAAAAAGAGAACCAGCGACCGCTCATGGAACAGTCTGTTGCCTTCCCTGAGTGTTTCCGCAGGGATGAGTCATCCCAGATCGATTACCGGATCGATATCCCCGGATCGGAACAACTGGACGCCGGGAGTTTCGCTTTCGGCATCCTTCATCGTATCTACTGCGGTGATAGAAAATATAAAAAAAGCCAGAACGGACTATGAGGCGGGCCATTTAAGCTACGAAATGGCCAGGCGGGAATTGGAATTACAGGTACGGAAACTTTTTTATCAGATTTTGCTGTTACAGGCCAATAAGAATTTGACGGGTCAAAGCCTGGAGAGCGCCCAGTCGCTGTATGAAGAAAGCGCCGCCCTTGCCAGGATTGGACAGACTTCCCGTTTGGATGAACTATCGGCGCGGGTGGATTTGGAGAACCAGCGGCCCAAAGTACAAAACGCCGAAACCCTGTACGCGAATGCCCTGGACTCCTTTAAGGCAGTTTTGGGTATGGGACAGGAAACAGAATTGCTGTTACAAGGAAGCCTCAAACATGACGGAGGCATTGCTGCCGGTGAAGACGGCGCGGGTGAATCTCTGGAAGCGGCGATATTGCGGCAGGGGATAAAAGCTCTGGAAGCCCAGCGCAAAGCGGCGTGGCACGGAACGTATATACCAGATCTTCGGTTTTCCTGGAACGCCAATCCCCTTTACAGCAATGATGCCTGGAATGACAGCGGTTCTTTTTCCATCAGCTTGGGAATAAACATAGACAACTTCTTACCTTGGTCTGCGGCCAAGACGCAGTTGGATGCCCTTGACGACAGCATTCAATCCTCCGAATTACAACTGACTGAATCTTTAAGAAACAGGGAAGACCGCATCAGGCAGTACGAAAGAACGATAAACCAGACTATAGAAACCATAGAGGCCCTCAACCTGAATGTGGAATTGGCGGAAAGTACCTATGAAATGTATGGGGAATCCTACCGCCAGGGCGCCGCGGATTACCAGAGCCTGCGTAATGCCGGGGACAGCTTATTACAGGCACAATATCATGTTCAGCAGGAATACTACAATCTTATCGCAGCGGTGCTGGATATGGACAAAGAATTGAACAGGGCGTTTACGTTTTAGGAAACGGGGGACGGTCTTTTTTCATCGAAGGAAAGTTTTCCGGTTCCGATAAATTTATTGAGGGCAACCCGTATCGCTTCAAAATAAGCCGCCTTGTAACGTTGTTCTTTGGCAAGTAAACTTTGGTAAAGGGAACGGGCCTGCTTTAGCAGCAAAGCTTCTTTGCGAAACGCCTTTTACGTGTCTTCATCTTTACCGGGTATAAAATTTATGCCGTCTCTGATTGTGTCTGCCCTTCCGGTATCGGAGGTACTGTCGTTAAGAACTGTACAGAAATAACATGACCGTTTATGTTATTTCCTTATTGCATCAAACCAAAGGTTTGCAGCAATTAAAATAAAATACTGTGCATTTTATTTATGCACAGTTCCTTAGCATTTCATTTCGGTACGCGGGAACATGAAAACCTGGATGAACTTTTCGCGTTACTGTAGTCATTTGATATAAAGATTGTCTATGCTGAGCATAATTTTGCTTATCAATGGCGTGTTAGTAACAGCGAAGTGGTGACGGGTAAAAAGAACACGCAAAGATATAGAGAGGAAACACCTGTGATTACGGACGTGGAGTTCTCGATTAGGGCTCTCCCCAAAATAAATACTACATATTGAGTACCGAAGATTGTAGAGTATAATTCCAATCCTTGTGAAATTTGTCCCCCCGTAGTTTTATCTCCAGCATCTGTTCATCAGTTATTTGAACACCCGAGTCGTACTTGTTCGTGTCCAATTGGCATTGGACACTGAGACCTGTTCGGGTTTTGGTATTTCTTATCAAATCTACAATCGTTTGATAATCTGTCAAGGGTACCCCTCTCCAATTCATGCTGATGAACGGAAATAGACAGTGTTCTATTTTGTTCCACTTGCTTGTCCCCGGCGGATAATGGCATACCCGAATCGGTATACCGATTTCATTCGATAACCTGTGCAACTCGTATTTCCATTGCTTCCTTCGGGAACCGTTGGAACCTCCGCCGTCAGCAAGGATCAGAAGATATTTCCCGTGCGGATACGCCGCGCTGCCTTCCGCTTTCCACCATGCGCGTATGGAGGCGACCGCAAAGCGGCTGGTATCATGGTCGGTCCCCACATTGACAAAGTCGGTATTGGCTTTTAGATCGTATATCCCATACGGATAGGCACGGGGCGCGTCGGGATGAATAAAATCATGATCCGCCACCGCGGGGCTTTCTCCCTTCCTGTGCCACTCTTTTCCCCCGTTTTTATCGACTCCCAGCACCTCTTTTTTCTTGGTATCACCCGAAATCACCGGATTTTTGTTCTTGAGAGCTTTTTTCGTTAACCGCGTTATGTGCTGAAACTGCTCGTCCCGGTCAGGGTGGTCGGCCCCGCCGCTGTTGACCTTCCGGTTGCCTTGCATCCGGCATCCCAGCCGTTTGAGCGTCCTCCGTAATGTTTCGGGGCTTGCCTCAATTCCATTGGCTTTCAACGCATCCGACAAGTTACGGGCGCTTTTGCTTACATGGCACAATGTCTTTTCAGGGCCGCCTATCACCGATGA